>WGLY01000005.1 GCA_016125335.1 Frankiales bacterium | reverse complement strand
CTCGACAAGCTCATCGCCCGCCACGACCCCGACGCGACCGTCCGCGCGCACAAGGCCGCGGCGACGCGGGACGTGTACCGGCAGCCGATCGGGGATGGCATGGCCTTCCTCGGCGTCACCCACCAGGCGCCGGTGATCGACGCCGTGTTCGACGCGATCCAGGCCGCGGGCAAGGCGCTGCGCACGCAGCGCGGCGGCGCCGACGCCCTGCGCGCACGCAACGACGACGCCGCCTCCGGTGCGTGCCGCGCCGACGCGCTCGCCGCCCTCGTCCTGGGGACCCGCGGCGAGGAGGGCGAGCTGGTCTACGACGCGTCCCGCACCCAGACCGAGCTGCACGTCGTCATGGACCTCGACACCCTGCGCGGGGAGCGCGACGGACTGGCACTGCTCAACGGCACCCCGATCCCCGCGCCCATCGCGCGTGAGGTCGCCGCGGTCGCCGACTGGTGGCGCCGTCTGGTCGTCGACCCGGTCGACGGGCACCTGCTCGACTACGGGACGCGGCAGTACCTCCCCGGTCCGCTGCGTGAGCACGTCCTGCACCGCGACCCCATCTGCCGGCGACCCGGGTGCACCCGCCGCGCGCAGGAGATGGACCACGCGCTCCCGTTCCCCCGGGGTGCGAGCGACACGGCGAACTGCGGCGGGCTCTGCTCGCGCTGCCACCAGGTCAAGACCGCGGGACACGCGACCATCGAGGACAGCGCCGCTGACGGCTCGGGCACGTGGGTCACGCGCTGGCGGCAGCGCATCCGCATCCCCGCCCAAGCCGTCCTCGAACCTCCACGACCCGCCCGGCCGGCCGCGCCACCCGCCGCCGGCGGCGTCGAACCACCACGCCCGGGCATGGGAGCACAGGCGGGTGAAGGACCCGTCCCGCCGGAGGACGGCTCTCCCGTCGGCCCGGCAGATCCACCCGAGCGACCACCTTTCTGACCCGGCGAGATCCGGGCCGTCGAGCCTGCCCCGAGGCACCCCGTCCGACATCGGTGCGCGACTCGTGCTCCCGAGAGGGCAGCATGCGAACCCGGCGGGCCGGTCGTTGGAACTGCCCTCTCGTCCGACAAGCTCAACCGGCTCGGCAGTACGAGCGAGCTCGCACTGCTCTCGCCTCCATCGCTTGTGCTCCCGAAGGGGCAGCAACCGAACCCGAGGACGATGTGGGTGGAGCTGCCCTGTCGCTCGACAGCCTCAGTCGCTTGTGCTCCCGGCAGTGCCCCCGGCAGGGATCGAACCCGCACTGACGCTGGTTTAAGCAGCGTGCCTCTGCCAGTTGGGCTACGGGGGCGTGGCCGCGCGACGTGGCCGGCGGCTCCGGCACCGAGTATCCACGGGGCCGAGCGTCTACAGGTAGGTCTGCCTCGGGAAGATCGCGTGCGCCCCGGCGACGCGGTCGAGGAAGAGGAACCCGTCGAGGTGGTCGAGCTCGTGCTGGAGCGCCCGGGCCTCGAACGCGTCGGTCTCCAGCACCACCTCCTCGCCGGACCCCGGGAGCAGGCCTCGCACCACCAGGCGCGAGGCGCGCTTCACGTCGCCGGTGAAGTCCGGTACCGACATGCACCCCTCGCGCGACTTCTCGTTGCGCGACGCCGCCTCCACGCGGGCGTTCACCAGCACGTACTCGCCGTGCGTCGTGCGCGTCTTCGGGTGCCGCGAGACGTCGAGGGAGAACACCCGCCAGGGCACGCCCACTTGGTTGGCCGCCAGGCCGACGCAGCCGGGAGACACCCGCTGCGTCGCGAGCAGGTCCGCGGCGAGGGCGACCACTGCCGGGTCGGCCGGGTCGACGTCGGCGCACGGTGAGGACAGCACCTCGGCGGGTGCGGTGACGACCGGGAGCACACGCCCGGCAGGCAGCGGCGGCATGACGATCCGCCCGTCGACGAGGGGCACGAGGTCCTACAGCACGTCCGACTCGGCGGGCACGAGCGTCGCGTGGACCCCGAGGCCCGACGCCGTCTCGGCGATCCGCGCCGTGAGCGCCTCGACGTCGGCCTCGCCCGGCAGCGCGACCTCCGCGACGAGCACGTAGAGCCCCGTGCCGAGCCGCGTGGTCAGGTCGGTGACGTTGCCGCCGGCCTCGGCGATCACCCGGGTGAGGCCGGACACGATCCCCGGCCGGTCGGCGCCGTGCACGGAGAGCAGCCACGACGACCCGGCGGCCGCGCCGTGGTCGGCCTCGGGGACCGGCAGCACCGAGACCACCAGTCCCTGCGCGGTGAGGTGCTCGAGCCGCCCGGCCACCGTCGCGGCGTCGGCGTCCACCGCCACCACGAGGGTCCAGGCGAAGTGCCCGCGCAGCAGCGTCATCGAGGAGTCCTCGAGGTTGCCGCCGAGCTCGGCCAGCACCCCGGTGACGTCGGCGATGATGCCGGGACGGTCGTGCCCGAGCACGGTCACCGCGAGGCTGCGCGTCATGCGTGGAGCCTACGGGCCGCCCCGCGCGCGGCCGGCGACGGGCACCCGCACCCGCACGACCGGCAGGCGCCGTCCCCCGGCGTCGCGGAGGGGATCAGCCGCGCGACTGGCGCGCCTCGGCGGCCGCCATCTGCGCGGCGTCGGCGGCGTGCGCCACCTCGGAGAACGCGGTGCGCGGCTCGTGCATGCTCCACAGGCTGGTGACGTCGCGGCGGAACAGGAACGCGATCGTCCAGTCGGTCACGACGGCGACCTTCCGGCGCGTCGTCGGCACGCGCGACATGTGGTACGTCCGGTGCAGGAACCACGCCGGGAACCCCTTCACCTTCACGCCGTACACCTGGGCGACGCCCTTGTAGAGGCCGAGCGAGGCGACCGAGCCGAAGTAGCGGTGCCGGTACTCCTCGGTCGGGAGCCCGCGCAGCGACGCCACGATGTTGTCCGCGAGCACCTTGGCCTGGCGCACGGCGTGCTGGGCCGACGGCGAGGTGAACGCGCCGGGATGGGTGAGGTCGGGAACGGCCGCGCAGTCGCCGGCACCCCACGCGTCGGCGATGCCGTCGACCGCGAGGTCGGGGCGGCACACGAGGCGCTGCTTCTCGTCGATCGGGAGGTCGGTCGCGGCGAGCAGCGGGTGCGGCTTCACGCCGGCGGTCCACACCACGGTGTCCGACAGCATGCGCGTGCCGTCCGAGAGCTCGACGTGGCCGTCCACGGTCGACTCCAGCCGCGTGCCGAGCTTGACCGCGATGCCGCGCTCGCGCAGCTGCTCCACGGTCCAGCGACCCATGTCCTCGCCGACCTCCGGCAGGATCCGGTCGGAGGCCTCCACCATCACGAAGCGCAGGTCCGACGGCTCCACGTTGCGCAAGTAGCGCGTCGCGTAGCGGGCCAGGTCCTCGGTCTCCGCGAGGGCCTCGGTGCCGGCGTAGCCCGCGCCGACGAACACGAAGGTGAGGTTGCGCTCGCGGATCTCGGGGTCCGTCGCGCTCTCCGCGATGTCGAGGCACTCGAGCACGCGGTTGCGCAGGGCGATGGCCTCCTCGACGTTCTTGAACCCGAGGCCCCAGTCGGCCAGCCCGGGGATGGGCAGGGTCCGCGGCACCGACCCGACCGCCATCACGAGCACGTCGTAGGGCAGCTCGTAGGGCTCGCCCTCGAGCGGCTCCACCGTGACCACCTTGCGGGCGTGCTCCACGCGCGTGACGGCGCCCGTGACGATCTCCGTGTCGCGCAGCGTCTGGCGCAGCGGGACGACGGTGTGCCGGGGCTGGATCGAACCGGCGCCCGCCTCCGGCAGGAACGGCTGGTAGGTCATGTACGACCGCGGGTCCACGACGGTCACCCGAGCCTCGCCGCGCCGCAGCCGCCGGTGCAGCCGCAGCGCCGTGTACATGCCGACGTAGCCCCCTCCCACGATGAGGATGCGCGGGGGCAGGGGCGTGCGCTCGGTGCTGGTCATGCCTCCAGGTTAGGCAACCCTCACCGAGCCCGCAGGGCCGTAACGGCCAGGGAGCCTGGCGACTGTGGCCCCGCGGGCCACCCGGGCGGGCTACGCCGGGAGCGCGGCCTCGATCGCGGAGACGACCGCGGCGTCGTCCGGCTCGGTCTTCGGCGAGAACCGCGCGAGCACGTCGCCGTCGGCCGAGACCAGCCACTTCTCGAAGTTCCAGCGCACGTCGCCGGTGTGGCCGTCGGCGTCGCCGGCCTCGGTCAGCACCGAGAACAACGGGTGGCGGCCCTCGCCGTTCACCTCGAGCTTGTCGGTGAGGGGGAACGTGACGCCGTAGGTGGTGGAGCAGAACTCGGCGATCTCGGCGTTGGTGCCCGGCTCCTGGCCCAGGAACTGGTTGCAGGGGGCGCCGAGGACGGTGAGCCCGCGGTCGGCGTAGGTCTCGGCGAGCCGCTCGAGGCCGGCGTACTGCGGGGTGAGGCCGCAGCGGCTCGCGACGTTGACGACGAGCACCGCGCGCCCGGCGTACTCGCCGAAGGTGGTCTCGCGGCCGTCGAGCATGGTGAGCGGGATGTCGTGGAGGCTGGTCACCGACCCACCTTCGCACGGGCCGCTCCCCCGCGCAGGACGGCCCCTGGTGGCCGCCAGACGTGCGTCAGGCGAGGCTCCAGGCGATGCCGTCGAGGATGTCGTGCTCGCTCACCAGCACCTCGGCGAGGCCCGTGCGCTCCATGATCCGCCGCAGCACGAGGACGCCGGCGTTGAGCACGTCGACGCGGCCCGGGTGGATCACGCGGATCGCCGCGCGCTCGTCGTGCCCCATCGCCAGCAGCCGGTCGGACACATCGGCCACCTCGGCGGCCGAGAGCCGCGTGCCGTGCACGCGGGACGCGTCGTACTCCTCGAGCCCGAGCGCCACCGCGGTCATCGTCGTGACCGAGCCGGCGAGGCCCACCAGCGTGTGGGCCTGATCCATCGGGACCGTCTGTGCCGCATGGGATATCGCCGCATCGACGTCGGCCAGGAGCGCAGCCACCTCGTCGGCGGAGGGCGGGTCCGAGTGGAAGTGGCGCTCGGTGAGCCGCACGCAGCCGATGTCGACGCTGCGCGCCGCGAGGGGCTCGGCCTCGCCGAGCACGAACTCGGTGGAGCCGCCCCCGATGTCGACGACGAGGTAGGGCGGCTGCGCGCCCTGGAGGCCGCGGGTGGCCCCGGTGAACGACAGGTGCGCCTCCTGGTCGCCGCTCACCACCTCGGGCTCGACGCCGATCCGCGCGAGCACACCGGCGACGAACTCGTCGCGGTTCTGCACGTCGCGCGACGCCGACGTGGCCACGAACCGCACCCGCTCCGCGCCGAGCTCGCGCACCAGCTCGCCGTAGCGGTCGCACACGGCGAAGGTGCGGGCCAGCGCCTCCGGCGCGAAGCGTCCCGTGCGGTCGACGTCCTGCCCGAGCCGCACGATCTCCATCTGGCGGTGGCGGTCCGTCAGCGTGCCGGCGTCGACGTCGGCCACCAGCAGGCGCAGGGAGTTCGTGCCGCAGTCGATCGCGGCGACGCGGCTCACGGCTCCTCCCGAGTGCAGGGACCGGCCGCCCACCACTGCGGGAGCATCGCGAGGGCCTCGTCGCCGAGCGGGTTCACCCCCGGCCCCGCGGCCAGCGCGTGGCCGACGAGCACGTGCAGGCACTTCACCCGCGACGGCATGCCGCCCGCGGTGACGCCAGCGATCTCCTCGACGTGCTCGATCGCCTCGCGCTCGGCGAGGTACGCCTCGTGCGCACGCCGGTAGCCCGCGGCCAGCGCGGCGTCGCTCCCGAGACGGTCCTGCATCTCCCTCATGGTGCCACCGGCCTCGAGCGTGCCGATCAGCCCGGCGAGGCGGGGGCAGGTGAGGTAGTACATCGTCGGGAACGGCGTCCCGTCGGGGAGGCGCGGCTCGGTCTGCACGACGTCGGGGTCGCCGCACGGGCAGCGGTGCGCCACCGCGCGGACCCCACGGGGCTCGCGCCCGAGCTGGCGGCGTACGGCGGCGAGGTCCGCCGCGGTGGCGGGCTCGCTCATCGCGGGGCGTTGGGACGGACCGGGATCCCGGTGGCCGGCTGCGGCTGGCCGGCCTGGTCGGTGGTGCTCACGGCCGACCACAGCGAGGAGTACCACGCGGTGACCGGCGTGTCGGTGCGCGCAGCGGACGGCGCCGGGGCCTCGTTGGGGTCGAGGACGACGTAGCCGACCTCCCCCGGCAGCACGTAGTGCAGCCGCTCGCGCACCAGCGACGTGACGTAGGCCGGGTCCTTGAGCCGCTCCTCGCGCACCGTGAGGTCGTCGACCCGCGCCTGGGTGGCCGCGTTCTGCGCCCGCAGCGCGTTGATGTCCGCGCGCTGCTTGAGCAGGGAGCGGGCCGGCACCGCGAGGGTGAAGACCAGCAGCGCGAGCACGATCGCCAGGACGACGGCGCGCCCCGTCAGGCTCGGCCGGGCCGCGACGGCGGCGCGCGCAGTCCGCGTCGACGTCGCGTCGGCGCCGGTGCCCGCGCTCCGGGCGGTGCGCGCCGTCGTGCTGCGCGCGGAGGTGGAGCCGGACGAGGGGCGCGTGGTCGCGCCGCGGCGCGCCGCCTGGCGCTCCGCAGCCCGTCGCGCCGGTCCGCTCACGACGTCGAGTCTGACGTCCTCAGCCCGCGAAGCGCGGGAACGCCGCGCGGCCGGCGTAGCGCGCCGCGTCGTCGAGCTCCTCCTCGATGCGCAGCAGCTGGTTGTACTTGGCCACCCGCTCGGAGCGGGCGGGGGCGCCGGTCTTGATCTGGCCGCAGTCGGTGGCGACGGCGAGGTCGGCGATGGTGACGTCCTCGGTCTCGCCCGAGCGGTGGCTCATCATGCAGCGGTAGCCGTTGCGGTGGGCCAGCGCGACGGCGTCGAGCGTCTCGGTGAGCGAGCCGATCTGGTTCACCTTCACCAGCAGGGCGTTGGCCGTGGCGGTGTCGATGCCGCGCTGCAGGCGCTCTGGGTTGGTGACGAACAGGTCGTCGCCCACGATCTGCACGCGAGCGCCGACCTCGGTGGTCAGCGTCTTCCAGCCGTCCCAGTCGCTCTCGTCGAGCGGGTCCTCGAGCGACACGAGCGGGTAGTCGGCGACGAGGGACGCGTAGTAGGCCGACATCTCCTCGGCGCTGCGGGCCGTGCCCTCGAACTGGTAGGCGCCGTCGCGGTAGAACTCCGACGCCGCGGCGTCGATCGCGAAGGCGATGTCCGAGCCGAGGGTGAAGCCGGCCTGCTCGACGGCGGTGGAGATGAGGTCGAGCGCGGCGCGGTTGCTCGGCAGGTTGGGCGCGAACCCGCCCTCGTCGCCGAGGCCCGTGGCCAGGCCCTCCTTCTTCAGCACCGACTTGAGGGAGTGGTAGACCTCCGCGCCCCAGCGCAGCGCCTCGCGGAAGCTCTCGGCGCCGATCGGCGCCACCATGAACTCCTGGATGTCGACGTCGGAGTCGGCGTGGGCGCCGCCGTTGAGGATGTTCATCATCGGCACCGGCAGCACGTGCGCGTTGGGGCCGCCGACGTAGCGGAACAGCGGCAGGCCGGCGGAGTCCGACGCCGCCTTGGCCACGGCCAGCGAGACGCCGAGGATGGCGTTGGCGCCGAGCCGCTCCTTGTTGGGCGTGCCGTCGAGGTCGATCATCACCTGGTCGACGAGCCGCTGCTCCGCGGCGTCGAAGCCCAGGATCTCCGGGCCGATCTCGTCCTCGACCGCGAGCACCGCGCGCTCGACACCCTTGCCGCCGTAGCGGTCGCCGCCGTCGCGCAGCTCCACCGCCTCGAAGGCGCCGGTCGACGCTCCCGAGGGCACGGCGGCGCGGGCGACCGTGCCGTCGTCGAGGCCCACCTCGACCTCGACGGTCGGGTTGCCGCGCGAGTCGAGGATCTCGCGGGCGATGACGGCGTCGATGCTGGCCACAGGGCTCTCCCGGGGGGTGCGGTGCTGGTCACGAATCCGTCACGACCCTATCGGCCCGGGGCCGGCCGACGCCGCCCCGGTCGCCGGGCGGGCGGCCGGGGTGCGCGCCCGCGCCGGGCGAGGCACCCTGGACGGGTCATGAGCATCGACGAGCTGCCCGCGACGGCGTCGCCGTCCGCCCCCGCCGCCCCGGGCCCGGACCTGCCGCGCACCGGGATCCGCAGCGGCTTCACCCCCATGGAGACGCTCGACCGGACGACGCCGGACCCCGGCCTGTTCGGCCCGGCGAGCATGTCCTGGCGCGTGCACCACGACCCGGCGAGCGTCCTCGGCGGCATCCGGGCCCTGGCGCTGCAGTCGCTCCACCCCGAGGTCATGCTGGCTTTCGCCGACGTCACGGACGCGCGCGACGACGCCTGGGGACGCCTGTCGCGCACCGGCCGCTACGTGAACGCGATCACCTACGGCACCGAGGCCGAGGCCGAGGCTGCCGCCGCCCGGGTGCGACGGATCCACGCGGCGCTGCGCCTGGACCGGCCCGACTGGCTGCTGTGGGTGCACGTCGGCGCCGTGGACTCCTGGCTCGACGCGCACCGTCGGTCCGGCGCGCCCCTCACCGACGCCGAGGCGGACACGTACGTCGAGGAGCAGGTGGTGGCCGCGCGGCTGGCCGGCTGCGTGGTGGCGGACGTGCCCACGACGGTCGCGCAGGTGCGCGACTACCTGCACGACGTCCGGCCGATCCTCGACGTCACCCCCGAGGCGCGCGAAGCCGTGCGCGGCCTGCTGTGGCCCCCGATGACGCCCCGGGTGGAGTGGCTCACCCCGGCGCGGCCGCTGTGGACCCTCGCCTCGGTCACCGGTGTGGCGCTGCTCCCCCGCTGGGCCCGGCGCATGTTCGCCCTGCCGGGCCTGCCCACCACCGACGTGCAGGCCACCCTCACGGCGCGCGCCCTGCGCACCGCCTTCGTCGCCCTGCCGGAGGGCCGCCGCACCAACCCGCACCTGGCCGCGGCCCGGATCCGGCTCGGCCTCGCGCCGGACACCGACGCGGGCACCGGCACCGACGCCGGCTGAGCAGGATCGGAGAAGCACGGGACCGAGCGGGCCGCCTAGTGTCGCGGCATGGCAGTCACCGTCTCCACGATGTTCGTCCCCGTCCACGACCCCGACGCGGCCCTGGGGTTCTACCGCGACGCCCTGGGCCTCGAGGTCCGCATGGACGTCTCGAACGAGGGCTTCCGCTGGGTCACCGTCGGCGCCCCGGGGCAGGACGTCGGCATCGTGCTGTTCCAGCCGCACGGGGGTCGCTCGCAGCAGGAGGGCGACGCGCTGCTCGCCCTCGTGACCCAGGGGTCGATCCAGGCGGCGATCTTCGCCGCGGACGACCTCGACGCCACGTTCGAGCGGGTGCGGGCCTCCGGCGCCGAGGTGCTCCAGGAGCCCGTGTCGCAGCCGTGGGGGGCGCGCGACTGCGCGTTCCGCGACCCATCGGGCAACCTGGTCCGCATCGCCCAGGCGTAGCGCCCGGGCGCGCAGCACGGACCGGGAGAGCTCATGGCCACGTCCTCGCGGCGCCGCGGCGCCGAGCACGCACCTGCCGCGCACGACATGATCCGGGTGCACGGCGGCCGCGAGAACAACCTCAAGGACGTCAGCGTCGAGCTGCCCAAGCGCCGGCTCACCGTGTTCACGGGCGTGTCCGGCTCGGGCAAGAGCTCGCTGGTGTTCGACACGATCGCGGCGGAGTCCCAGAGGCTGATCAACGAGACCTACAGCACCTTCGTCCAGGGCTTCATGCCGACCCAGGCGCGGCCGGACGTCGACGTCCTCGAGGGCCTCACCACGGCCATCGTCGTCGACCAGCAGCGCCTCGGCGCCGACCCGCGCTCCACGGTCGGCACCGTCACCGACGCGCACGCGCTGCTGCGGGTGCTGTTCAGCCGGCTCGGACGGCCGTACGTCGGCTCGCCGCAGGCCTTCTCGTTCAACGTGCCCACGGTCCGCGCGAGCGGGGCGATCAAGGTCGAGCGCGGCCCGGTGGCGAAGACCGAGCGGCGCACCTTCACCCGCATCGGCGGGATGTGCCCGCGCTGCGAGGGCCGCGGCAGCGTGTCGGACATCGACCTCGCCCAGCTCTACGACGACACCAAGTCCATCAACGAGGGCGCTCTCACCATCCCCGGCTGGAAGGTCGACAGCTGGTGGACGACCGGGCTCTACGCCAACTCGGGACTCGTCGACCCGGACAAGCCGATCCGGAAGTTCACGCGCAAGGAGCTCGACGCGTTCCTCTACCACGAGCCGGTCAAGGTGAAGGTCAACGGCGTCAACCTCACCTACGAGGGCCTGATCCCCAAGCTCCAGAAGTCCATGCTGTCCAAGGACGTCGACGCCCTCCAGCCGCACATCCGCGCGTTCGTCGAGCGCGCGGTCACCTTCGCCACCTGCCCCGAGTGCGGAGGCACCCGGCTCAGCGAGGCGGCGCGCTCGTCGAAGATCGGCAAGGTGGGCATCGCCGAGGCGTGCGCCATGCAGATCACCGACCTCGCCGAGTGGGTCCGCTCGCTCGACGAGCCGTCGGTGGCGCCGCTGCTCGCCACGCTGCGTGCGACGCTGGACTCGTTCGTCGACGTCGGCCTGGGCTACCTGTCGCTCGAACGCCCGTCGGGCACGTTGTCGGGTGGCGAGGCCCAGCGCACCAAGATGATCCGGCAGATGGGCTCGGCCCTCACCGACGTCACCTACGTGTTCGACGAGCCGACGACCGGCCTGCACCCGCACGACGTGCAGCGGATGAACGACCTGCTCCTGGCACTGCGCGACAAGGGCAACACCGTGCTGGTCGTCGAGCACGAGCCCGAGGTGATCGACATCGCCGACCACGTGGTGGACCTGGGACCGGGCGCCGGCGCCGACGGCGGCACGGTCTGCTTCGAGGGAACCCCGGCCGGCCTGCGGGCCAGCGGCACGATCACCGGCCGCCACCTCGACGACCGCGCCACGCTCAAGCCCGAGGTGCGCGCGCCGTCCGGCGCCCTCGAGGTCCGCGGCGCCTCGCTGCACAACCTGCGCTCGGTCGACGTCGACATCCCGCTCGGCGTGCTCGTGGTGGTGACCGGCGTGGCCGGTTCCGGCAAGAGCTCGCTGGTGCACGGCTCCGTCTCCGGGCGCGACGGCGTCGTGGCCATCGACCAGACCCCCATCCGCGGCTCCCGGCGCAGCAACCCCGCCACGTACACCGGCCTGCTCGAGCCGGTGCGGAAGGCCTTCGCCAAGGCCAACGGCGTCAAGCCCGCGCTGTTCAGCTCCAACTCCGAGGGCGCCTGCCCGAGCTGCAACGGGATCGGCGTCGTCTACACCGACCTCGCGATCATGGCCTCGGTCGCCACCACCTGCGAGGTGTGCGAGGGCCGTCGCTTCGACGACGCGGTGCTCGAGTACCGCCTCGGTGGACTCGACATCAGCGAGGTGCTGGCGCTGCCCGTGGCACAGGCGCTGGACTTCTTCGCCGACGGCGAGGCCCGCACCCCCGCGGCGCACGCCGTGCTCGAGCGGCTCGCCGACGTCGGCCTCGGTTACCTCACTCTCGGCCAGCCCCTCACCACGCTCTCGGGCGGTGAGCGGCAGCGCCTCCGGCTGGCGACCGCCATGGGCGAGTCCGGCGACGTGTACGTGCTCGACGAGCCGACCACCGGCCTGCACCTCGCCGACGTCGCCCAGCTGCTCGGCCTGCTCGACCGTCTCGTCGACTCCGGCCGCTCGGTCATCGTCATCGAGCACCACGAGGCCGTCATGGCGCACGCGGACTGGATCATCGACCTCGGCCCGGGCGCCGGGCACGACGGTGGCCTGATCGTGTTCGAGGGCACCCCGGCCGAGCTCGTCGCCGCGCGCTCCACGCTGACCGGCGAGCACCTGGCTGCCTACGTGGCATCTACCGCCCGCCCCCGCCACCCCGCCCGCACGCGCTCCCGCTAACAGCGGTCTGCTCTTCCACCCCCGCGCGCTACCCGGCATTCTGACTCGCGTGGACAGCGAGCGAGGAGTGGGCGAGCCCCGACTCCTCGGCGGTGAGAACGAGCTGCTGGCCCTCGTTCCCTACAGGGTGCGCGAGGCGGCGCGTGTGCTGCCGGAGCATGGCGAGGCCGTCT
>WGLY01000004.1 GCA_016125335.1 Frankiales bacterium | reverse complement strand
CCTGCTCGACTACGGCACCAGGCAGTACCTCCCCGGTCCGCTTCGTGAGCACGTGGTGCACCGCGACCCCATCTGCCGCCGTCCCGGGTGCACCCGCCGCGCGCAGGAGATGGACCACGCCCTCCCGTACCCCGAAGGCGCGAGCGACACCGCCAACTGCGGCGGGCTGTGCTCGCGCTGCCACCAGGTCAAGACCGCCGGGCACGCCACCATCGAGGACTCCGCCGCCGACGGATCCGGCACCTGGGTCACCCGATGGCGACAGCGCATCCGTATCCCCGCCCCATCGGTGCTGGAACCACCACCGCCACGGACCCCGTCCGTCGCGCGACCAGCGTCACCGGGTGTCGCCCCGGCACGCCCGGATGCCGCCGGGCCCTCGGATCCCGGTCCCGGCGAGGTCACGCGCGACGGTGACCCTCCGGAGCGCCCACCGTTCTGAGCCTTCGGTGTCCGATGCGGGTCTCGAGCGGCCGGTCGACAGGTCGGCCCGTCGGCCGCAGCACGGCCGATCCCTGGCTCGTCGTGCCGACGTGCCGTCGCCCGTCGCGGAGCCGAGGCCACGTGAGCACCGGTCAGACAGGCACCGCTGGGTGGGCCGAGCGGCACACCGGTCTCAGCCCCGGGTGGCGACGAGCAGCAGCACCAGGCCGCCGAGCACGACCAGCTCGGCCGCGACCCAGAACACTCCCAGCCGGACCCGCCGAGCGCTGCCTGCTGCTCCGGGGTCGGGACCCGCGTCGGGGCGCCGTAGGTGCGGCCTGTGGGGTCGACGCCGCTGTCGCCGCGCTCGTTGACGAGGAACGTCGGGTCGACGTGGCTGACCACCGCGAAGGAGCCCATGGGGGCAGGGTGCCATCCACCGCGCGGCTTGTGCGTGTAGTCGTAGACCACGCCCCACGCGACGAGGAGCCCGAGCGGCAGCACGAAGCCCCAGAAGATCCCCAGGCTCAGGCCGAGCGCGACCAGCAGGCCGATGGCGACCAGCCGCAGGGTCAGCTGCCAGCGGGGAAGGCGCAGTGTCCGGACGACCTCGCGCATGGGACCCCCTCCGGCACCGCCGACGCTGCGCCGGCATCAGCATGGCACCGCGGATCGGCGACACGCCCCGCGATTCCGTGTGAAGGGGCAGGGCGGCCGCACGGCGCTGCTCGCCCGCTCGGTGGCTGCTGCGGAGCTCAGACGTCGATGTGCAGGGCGATGTCGACGACGTCGCCGAGCTCGAGGTCCTCCGCACGGCGCACGGCGTCCTTGAGCGGGAGGACGTAGCCGCCGTCCTTGGGCCACAGCGACGTCGTCCACTCGGTGCCGCCGACGCGGCCGGCGACCGGGATCATCCCCCAGCCGTAGGTGACCCGCGCCGCGGTGTCGGCGATGGCCGCGCTCTCGTCGTCGGGGACGGTCACGAAGTGGTAGGGCGCGGGCCCGCGCCAGTACCAGACTTCGCCGCTGAAGCGCAGGTCCATGGGCGTCAGGATAGGGACGCCCACCGACCGTGGCCGGGGGTGTCAGCCCCGCCGGCCGCCCTGTCGCACCACACGCCAGGACGCCGCCGTGACCTCGTGCACGAGGGCGTCGAACACCTCGTCGCCGTCGCGCACCACGGCGTCGCCCACGTGGCTCATCCCGAGCCGCCGCATCACCGCGAGGCTCCGCGCGTTGTCGCGGTCGGTGAGGGACAGCACGCGGTCCAGAGCGAGCGGGCCGAAGGCGTGGTCGAGCCACGAGGTCGCCGCCTCGGTCGCGTAGCCGTGGCCCCAGTGCTCCGAGGCCAGCCGCCAGGCGATCTCGACGTCGTCGGGGAAGGTCTCCTGGTGGTGCAGACCGCACATGCCGAGGAACGCGCCGTCCGCGGTCCGCTCGAGGGCGAGCAGTCCGATGCCCTCGTGGGCGTGCAGGTCGTTGTGCCACGCCGCCATCGCGTCGCACGCGTCGCGGGGGAGCGGCGCACCGCCCAGTGCGCCGTAGACGAGGGGGTCGGCGTTGAACGCCTCCCACGCGTCCAGGTCGTCGAGGCGCCAGCGGCGCACGACGAGCCTCTCGGTGCGCAGCACGACCGCGCCGTCCCACGCCGTCATCGCAGCGGCGAGGGCGTCAGTCGATGCGGACGACGTCGCCGTGGGCGGTGCGGAAGTGCACGGCCACCAGGCCGGGCTCGTCGGCCTCGACCCACTGGATGTCGGTGCGGTCGATCGGGTACTGCACGTCGCCGCCGAGCCAGGCGCGGATCTTGTCGCGGTCGCCGGCCAGCTCGCAGGCGACCGTGGACACGTGGGCCGGGCCGGCCAGCGAGGGGTGCTCGGCCGGGTCGCTGGTCCACTGGAGGAAGAACGGCAGCGACGGGTCGGCGATCACGTCGGTGACGCCGATCTGCTTCCAGGTGAGGTCGAACCCGTCGGGGCGCACCCGGTGCCCGTCGGTGGCGGCTCGGCCGAGCCGCGACTCGAAGGGGGCGATGTCGGGGACCGAGACCGCCCAGCTCATCCAGCCGCCGCCCGCCTCGGCGCGGGCCTTCACGGCCTGGCCGAACGGCATCTTGTCGGCTGCTGGGTGGTCGAGGGCGGCGACGACCTCGACGTAGGTGCCGCCCTCGATGGGGAGCACGAAGTTCTGCGTGCCGAACCGCGGGTGGCGCCCGCCGTCGACGAAGGATCCCCCGAGCTGCTGGCCGAGACGCTGCACCGTGTCGACGAGCTCGTTGCTGCTGACGGCGTACGAGACGTGGTCCAGTCGCATGTCCGTATGGTGTCCCACCCCGGGATCCGCCCCGGCAGGGGGGTCGGTCCGACGCCCGGTCGCGGGCCCCGGGACCGCCTGGCCCCGGCGTCGCGTTCAGGTGGCCTTGCGCTTCGCGCGCTCCAGCGCCTCGAGCCGGTCCATCCGGGTCGCCTCCTGCAGCGTGGGCGCCGTGCCGCCGAGGCGGGCCGGCATCCACCACGTGTCGTCAGGTCCCGTGGGGCGCTGCGGGTAGCGGGCGACGGCGGCGTCGAGCATCTCGGCCATCGTGTCGTGCAGGTCCTCGTTGACGGCCTCGAGGTCGGCGCCGGGCGGCACCTCGATCGGTGTGCCCACCGTGATCGAGAGCGCCTTGCCGCGCGAGAAGTCGCGCGGCCGGCCCTTCGTCATCAGCCGTTGCGTGCCCCAGAGCACCACCGGGATCAGCGGCACCCCGGCGTCCATCGCGAGGCGGGGCGCGCCGCTCTTGAAGTCCTTGAGCTCGAAGGACCGCGAGATGGTCGCCTCCGGGAAGATGCCCACGACCTCGCCGCGCCGCAGCGCCTCGAGCGCCACGCGGAACGACTCGGCCCCGGCCTCGCGGTCGACCGGGATGTGGCGCATGCCCCGCATCAGGGGGCCGGCCACGGGGTTCTTCCAGATCGAGTCCTTCGCCATGAACCGCACGTAGCGGCCGGCCGGGTTGGCCCCGAGGCCGGCGAAGATGAAGTCGAGGTACCCGATGTGGTTGGACGCGATGACCGCGCCGCCGGTGCGCGGCACGTTCTCGGCCCCGGCGATCTCGATGCGCAGGTCGAGCGCCCGGAACATGCCCTTCGCCGCGACGATGACGGGTGCGTAGACGGGCTCGGCCATGCCCGCACCGTACGGTCCCCGGGGTGCGCGTGCCAGCACGGGTGGCCCCCGAGCGTCGCTAGGGTCGCGCCATGAGCGACGAGACGTCCGTGACGATGTTCGCCGACGACGGCCGGATCGAGGCGCTCGCGGCGTACACCGACCGGCTCGACGAGCTCGCCGCCGTGTTCGCCGACGCCAGCGCGGGCGACGGGTCGCTGCTCGACCGGCGGCCGGCTCCCGACGCGTGGTCCGTGGCCGAGATCGTGCACCACCTCGCGGACGCCGAGCTGCACGACTCGGTGCGCCTGCGCGAGCTGCTGGCGGCCGACCGGCCCGCGTGGCCGGAGTGGGACGAGACCGCCTACGCCGAGAGCCTGGGCTACGACGCCCGGCCGGCCGCCGACGCGCTCACCCTCGTGCTCGCCCTGCGCAACATCAACATCAGGCTGCTCGCGTCGGTGCCCGTCGAGAGGTGGCGGCGCACGGCGGTGCACCCCCAGCGCGGGGAGACCGACGTCGCCGGATGGGTCGCGCACGCCAACGACCACCTCGCCGCGCACGTGCTCCAGGCCCGCCGGGCGGTGGTGGGCCTCACCTGACCGGGGCAGGGCGGGCGCCCGCCCGCTCCTCGCCGAGGACGCCCCGGCATACTCGCCCCATGCAGCAGGCCGAGGCGGAGCTCGTCGTCGAGGGGCTCCAGGCGCGTCGCGTGTTCGCCCACGTCTACCGCGGCGGCGTCGGCCGCTTCGGCGTCCGTGTGGTGCTCCCGGACGGTCGCGAGGCCCTGTGGGACGTCGACGGCGCGGCCGGCCTCGAGGCGCAGGTGATGGCCGACGGCGTCCTTGTCGGGTTCGTCCCCAAGATCGTCGGCTCCGAGGGCTACACGGTCGAGCAGACCGTCGAGGCCATCGCCACCGCCGACTACTCCTGACCGCGCGGCTCCCGGGCCCCGCGGCGTCCTGACCGCACGGCTCGGCGTCCCCAGGCGCGGACGCACCGGTGCGCCGTCCCCACCCGGACCGGCCGGACGCGCACCGGCGGGGGCGGTGGCGGCGAGCGTCGGGGCATGACCGCTGCGAAGAAGCCCGCCCTCCAGGTCCGCGGCGCGGACTCCCTGCCCGCCCTCGTGCCGCACCTCGTCGGCTTCCACCCGGACCGCTCGCTGGTGGCGGTCGGGCTCGGGACCGAGGAGGGCACCGTGGCCGTCACGATGCGGCTCGACCTGCCCCCGTCGCCCGCCGCGTCCGCCGAGGCAGCAGGCGGTGGCCGCCGAGCCGGCTCCGACGACGTGACGCCTCCCTCGGTGGAGGTGCAGTGGGAGCCGTGCATCGCGGCGCTGAGGAGGGTGGAGGCCGGGGCCGTGCTCCTCGTCGTCTACCCGGACCCGGCCGACGACCCGTGGCGCGACCCGGTCCCGCGCGACCTGCCCCACCGCGACCTGGTCGCAGGGGTGACGGAGCTGCTCGTCGACGCCGGGTTCGCGGTGCCCGAGGCGATCTGCGTCGTGGGGGACAGGCTCCGCTCCTACAGCTGCGCGGACCCCGCCTGCTGCCCGGTAGGCGGCCGGCTCGTCGACACCCGGGAGTCGCTGCGGGTGCGCACGGCCCTCATCGCGCTCGGCAGCGCGCCGCTGCCGTCGCGCTCCGCCCTGGCCGCGATCCTGACCCCGCGGGAGCCCGGCGACCCGATGCGCAGGTTGGTGCGGCGGGCCGCCCGGGTGGAGCCTCCGCACCCGGGGGCGGTGAAGCAGGAGGTCCGGGAGTGGGTCGCCGGCCTCGCCGTGTGGGGCGGGCGTCCCTCCGAGGACCCCGAGCTGGCCCGCCTGGCCGGCGACGCGATCCGCCTCTGCGCGCAGATCCCCTTGCGCGACGCGCTGCTGCACGTGGTCACCGGCGACGCACGGCGCGCCCTGCTTCCCCCGGCCCGGCGCGTGCTCACCGAGGCGGTCCGCAGCGCGCCCCGGGCGGCCCGCTGCGGGGTCGCCGCGGCGCTCGCGGTGTGCGCGTGGGTCGACGGCGACGGGGCCTCGGCGCGGGTGGCCCTCGAGGCGGCGATCGCCGTCGACCCGTACCACTCGCTCGCCACCCTCGTGATGGCCGCGCTCGACCGCGGGCTCCCGCCGGACGCCTGGGTCGCGTTGATGGCCGACCTCGACCTCGACGACATCCTGCGCGGCCCCGAGCACCGCGCCGGCGACGACCGGGCGTCGTGACGCGTGACGCCTGGGGCGACCGAGACGACGGGGACGGGCGCGAGGCCTGTGGGTGACCCTTCCTCCACAGCGGCTCACGGTCCCTGGCCGCAGGCGCGACCCGCTGCCTACCCTCCGCCGGTGCCCCGACCCCGCGCCGCGTCCCCCGTGCCGGCCCTGCTGGCCCTGGTCACCCTGCTGGGTCTGGTGAGCGGCGCGCTCGCTGCCGGCCCGGCCGTCGCCGCACCGTCGGCACCGGTGTCCGCGGCCGTGGCGGGGGTGCCGACCGGCGTCCCCGCCGGTGTCGTCGTGTCCCCGGACCCCTCGCGCGACCTCTACACCGGCACCGGCGGCCTGGTCATCCCGGCCCGGCACTGGCAGGGCGGCGACGCGGCCAGGGCCGGCGCGGCGGCCTGCGGCGACTGCCAGTGGCGTGTGTCCGTGCTGTGCACCAAGGCCGACCTCGCCGCCGGGCGCTGCCGGTCGCTGGCGCTGGGCTGCCCCGTCGGCACCGTGGCCGTGCGGGTGTGGCTCTCGCGCGTGGGCGGTCCCTGGGAGGTCGTGGGGGAGACCTGCCAGGGCGACCAGCCGCCCCGCACGGTCACCGACGTCGGCACCGCGGTGCGCGACCGCGCGGTCGCGCTGCTGCCCCCGCTGCGTGCCGCGGTGCAGCCCGCGGCGGGCGCGCTGGTGGGGCTCCCGGCCGTGTTCCGCACCGGCCAGCCGGCCGCCGGGCTGCGCGGCGCCGACCTGTCCGTGCTCGGCCTCGCCGTCCGCCTGGACTCGCGGGTCACCTGGCAGTGGGACTACGGCGACGGCGCCGGCGAGCTGACGGTGCAGCCCGGCGGCGCCTGGCCCGACCTCTCGGTGAGCCACACGTACCGGAGGGCGGGCACGTGGCCGGCCACCGTGCTCGCGGTGTGGCGCGCCCAGTACACGGTGGAGGGCCTGGGGCCGTTCGTCGTGCCCGGGCCCGCGCTCGCGCAGTCCGCGCGGGTCGACGTCGTGGTCCGCGCCGCGCGGGCGCGCCTCGTCGGCTGAGGCCTGGCGGCGGCGCGAGCAGGACGCCCGGGGCCGAATCGGTCAGCGAGGGCGGGGCACCGGCGCGCCCAGCAGGGCGCCCCGGCCGTACACCGCGCCGAGGGACCGGGCCGCCTCTCGGGCCCGGTCCGAGTCGACCCCCAGTGCCAGCACCGACGCGCCGACGCCTGCGGCGAGCTCGAGCCAGCCGGGCAGCGCCGGGTCCTGCGCGCGGCCGGGCATGGACAGGTCCACCTGCACGTACGCGGGCCGGATCCGCGCGGCGAGCCGCTGCGCAGCGGCCAGGGCGGTCGTGCCGAGGAGGTCGGCGTACACCATGTGCCAGCCCCACCCGTGCATCTCGTCGACGGCCGCGAGCATCCGCGCCTCGTCGTCGAAGGAGTCCGCGTGCAGCTCGGCGCACACGGTGAGCGCGCGGCGGCCGCGCAGCACCGGCACGGCCAGCCGGGGCGGGCACGGGGACCCGAACGTGTCCGGCTCGGGCGTGAGGTGCAGCTCCCCGGTCAGGCCGGAGTCGAGGGCCACGTCGAACGTGTGGGCGCGGAAGGCCCAGTCGAGCCGTTCGACCAGCCCGAGCTCGGCGGCCTGCGCCAGCAGCGAGAGCGTGTCGGCGATGACCGTGCCGGGGGCACCGCGACCGGTCGCCTTCCAGCCGAGCAGGCCCGCGGCGTCCCCGGGTGCGGCGTCCAGCCGGCGGATCGGGGCGAAGTCCGGACCGAGCAGCGCCGGCTCGGCGATGAGCCGCTCCACCATCTCGCGCGTGCGCCGGGTGCGGTCCAGGTCGGCGGAGAGAGCCTCGCCGGGGCGAGGGAGGGCGTGGGTCACCGGGGAGGTGTCGGCACCCCTCCGCGCGTCTTGAGCCTCCACCCCGGGGTGCGAGGCGCTAGGTTCGGCCGAGCGGACGGGACGGTCCGGAGTCCGCGGAGGAGGAATGATGGGAGAGATCGGCAGCCCGATCGTCGTCGGTTACGTCGAGACCCCGGAGGGACGGGCCGCGCTCGACCGCGCCATCGCCGAGGCGGAGCAGCGCGGAGCGCGGCTCATCGTCATCAACTCCCACCGCGGCGGGGCGAGCCTCGACCGCGACACCGCCGTCGAGCTCGACGAGAACCTCGACGAGGTGCACCAGCTCCTGCACGAGACCTCGATCGACCACGAGGTGCGCCAGCTCGTCCGCGGCGTGGACCCGGCCGACGACCTCGTCGCCGTCGCCGAGGAGGTCGACGCCGACCTCATCGTGATCGGCCTGCGCAAGCGCAGCCCCGTGGGCAAGCTCATCCTGGGCAGCAACGCCCAGCAGGTGCTGCTCGAGGCCTCCTGCCCGGTGCTCGCGGTCAAGGCCTGAGCCGTCCGCTCCCCGCGTCCCACCCGGACACCGGGTGTGGGCGCGCGCCGTGGCTCGGCGCTACCGTGACGACGTGACGAACACCGCCTCGCAGCCGTCCCTGCGGCTGTGCTTCGACCCCGACGGTGACGCGCTGCTGTCCCGCGACCCGTTCGCCCTGCTGATCGGCATGCTGCTCGACCAGCAGATGCCGATGGAGCGCGCCTTCCTCGGCCCGTGGAAGCTCGCGCAGCGGATGGGGACGCCGCAGCGGCTCGACGTCGCGGCGATCGCCGCGTACGACCCCGAGGCGTTCGCGGCGCTGGTCGCCACCCCGCCGGCGGTGCACCGGTTCCCCGGCTCGATGGCCGGCCGGATCCAGGGCGTGGCCCGGCACGTCGTCGTGGAGTACGCCGGCGACGCCTCGGCCATCTGGCGCGCGGTGCCGACCGGCCAGGCGCTCTACGAGCGGCTGGTGGCGATCCCGGGTTACGGCGACCAGAAGTCGCGCATCCTGCTCGCGCTGCTCGGCAAGCAGCTCGGCGTCCGGCCGCGGGGCTGGCGCGAGGCCGCCGGTGCCTACGGCGAGGCCGGTTCCACCCGCTCCGTCGCGGACGTGGTCGACTCGGGAAGCCTTTCGGCCGTCCGAGCGTTCAAGAAGGAGCAGAAGGCCGCTCTCGCGCGCTGAACCTCCGCGTCCCGGTGCTCAGGACCACGCCGATCGGGTCCCGAACGACGCCGGCACGGGGGACGCCCCACGTCAGGACCCCACCTCCGCGGGACGCCGCCGGTCCGTCCGGTCCGCGTCCTGTGCCGAGGCATTCCGCACGGCGTGTGACAATGGTGCGCGGTGAGCCCCTTGCGCACCGGTTCACCTTGCACGCCCCAGCACCTCCAGGTGCGCACACGCCCGAGGACGAGAGGTTCGTTCGTGCCGTCGAAGTCGACCAAGGCCACCTCCACGACCGCCCCCGCGAAGGCCACGAAGGCCGCGCCCGCGGCGAAGACCACCAAGGCTGCCCCCGCCGCGAAGCCGGCCAAGGCCGCGCCCGCCGCGACGACCAAGACCGCCGGCAAGGCCGCCGCTCCCGCGCCCAAGACCAAGCCCGCCGCCACCACCAAGGCGGCCAAGGAGGCCGCCAAGGCCCCGGCGAAGGACACCCCGGCCAAGGCCGCGAAGGCCGCCAAGGCTCCCGCGGGCAAGGCCGCCGCGAAGGGCGCGACCCCGGTCGACCCCGGGGTCGAGGCCACCGAGGACGGTGACGAGGAGGTCGACCTCACCGCCATCGACGCCGAGGGCGACGCGGACGCCGAGGGCGACACGGAGCTGAGCGACGACGAGACCGCCGAGCCCGACCTCAACGAGGCCGCCGCGCTCGAGGGCGAGCTCGAGGCCGAGCTGGCCGAGGACCTCGCCGAGGTGCAGGGCGAGGAGAAGAGCAAGGAGGACGAGGGCGAGACCTTCGTCATCTCCGACGTCGACGACACCGACGAGCCGGTGCAGACCGTCACGGTCGCCGGTGCCACCGCCGACCCGGTCAAGGACTACCTCAAGCAGATCGGCAAGGTCCCCCTCCTCAACGCCGAGCAGGAGGTGGAGCTCGCCAAGCGCATCGAGGCCGGCCTCTTCGCGGAGGAGAAGCTCAACTCCGGCATGAAGATGAATGCGACCCAGCGCGGCGACCTGGAGTGGATCGCCGAGGACGGGCGTCGCGCCAAGAACCACCTGCTCGAGGCCAACCTGCGGCTCGTCGTCTCCCTGGCCAAGCGCTACACCGGCCGCGGCATGCTCTTCCTGGACCTCATCCAGGAGGGCAACCTCGGTCTCATCCGCGCGGTGGAGAAGTTCGACTACACCAAGGGCTACAAGTTCTCGACGTACGCGACGTGGTGGATCCGCCAGGCCATCACCCGCGCGATGGCCGACCAGGCGCGCACCATCCGCATCCCGGTGCACATGGTCGAGGTCATCAACAAGCTCGCCCGCGTGCAGCGTCAGATGCTCCAGGACCTCGGGCGCGAGCCCACCCCGGAGGAGCTGGCCAAGGAGCTCGACATGACCCCCGAGAAGGTGGTCGAGGTCCAGAAGTACGGCCGCGAGCCGATCTCGCTGCACACCCCGCTCGGCGAGGACGGCGACAGCGAGTTCGGCGACCTGATCGAGGACTCCGAGGCCATCGTCCCGGCCGACGCCGTGTCGTTCACGCTGCTCCAGGAGCAGCTCGACTCCGTGCTCGACACGCTCTCCGAGCGCGAGGCCGGTGTCGTCAAGATGCGCTTCGGGCTCACCGACGGGCAGCCCAAGACCCTCGACGAGATCGGCAAGGTCTACGGCGTCACCCGCGAGCGGATCCGCCAGATCGAGTCGAAGACGATGTCCAAGCTGCGCCACCCCAGCCGCTCCCAGGTGCTGCGCGACTACCTGGACTAGACGGCACGCCGAGAATCCGATGAAACCCCCTGCGCCGCAGGGGGTTTCATCGTTCCGGCTCGGATCCGTTGCCCCGCACAGCGCTTTGGTTGGTCTCAGGACTAGGCATAGGGGTTCAGCGGCGCTCTCGCAAGAGGAAGGATCGGCCAGTTGAGTGCGCCGGGTCGGGTCAAGGCCACTCCGCGTATGGCAGGTGGCAAGACAACGGTCGGCCGCGGGCAGACGCATCCCCGGACCAGCTCCTGCCCAGTCAAGGTCGACACAGCCGTGTCATTTGCTGGTTGTTCACGTGGCTGGTGACTTCGTCTCGGGTCAACTGGATGGTGCGAGGACGGCTACCGGAAGAGGTATGTGCAGGTTTCGCGGACAGCCGCCTGGCTGAAGTCCAGTGGATGTGGGACTAGTGAGGGGGACTGAGCTCCGTCGCCGTTCATGTAGCAGCCTCCGTCGCCCCATACGTACACTGCGCCGGTCGTGGAGATTGCAGTTCCGGCGGCCAGTTGTCTGAGCGCTGGGAGCCCTTGGATCCGTACTGGGCGTCGTCGCGCCGTAGTGGTTCCGTCGCCGAGGGCGCCGTTGTAGTTCTCGCCCCACGCCCAGGCGGTCCCGTCGGTCTTCAGGGCAAAGAGGGAGAACCCTTCGGGATTGGAGGTCAGGTGGCGCACTCCGCGCATGACGCGCGCGGGGGAAGACCGTGGTCGAGTGCTGCCGTCTCCCAGGTAGTCGGGGAACCGGCCCCACGAATACACATCCCCGGTCTTGGTTACGAGGAACTTGTCCTCCACGCTCATGGCAAGCTGCGCCACGTTCCGCACTGGCAAGCGGAGCGCGCCCTTGCCCAGGTGCTGGTAGCTGACCCGCACGCCCTCGGCTTGCGCGTCGAGGCAGGCTTCGCCGACGTGAACCTCAGTTCGGCGGTCGCGGCGGGCGTGAGCGGCCGGCCGCGGCGCTGGCGGGTCAGGGCAGCCGCTTCAGGGTGGCGCGCATGACCTTCTGGGTCAGGCCGGGGGCCAGACCGGTGCCGAGCACGATGTGCGCGACTGTGATGGCGTTGTTCCCGACGGCGGTGATGGCGAACTGGGCGGTGAACGGGAAGCCCGACGAGGTCGCGTTGAGCTGGAAGGCGAAGGTCTGGTCGCCGAGGTTGGGGAACTTCAGGGCGGTGATGTGAAACGTGGTCGTCTGGCCCTTGGAGTCGAGCGCGGTGAACGTTGGGCAGGCAGTAAACGCGGAGGCGATCTTGCCGAACGCGCTGGTGTCCAGAGGCTGCGGGTAGGACTCGACGGTGACGGTCACGAACGGGCCGAACAGGGCGCGTTGGTAGGAGCGGTCGGCCTTGGCTGCGGGCTTGCCGGTGGCGTTGCTGTTCAGGGCGTCGAAGATCGCCTGGCAGGACTTCGGGCTGTAGGTGGTCTTGCTGCTGCTGGTGGTGCCGGGCGCGGACTGCTGGTCGATCTTCCATCCGCTGCCGAGCGTGGACGCGGGCGGGAGCGCGGCGGTGGCCTGCGCTTTGGTGAGCGGCTCGGGTGCCGGGGTGGGGGTGTCGCTGGGGGTCGGCGAGCTGTCGGTGGGTGTGGCCGAAACGGAGGGGTCGGTGGCGCCGCTGGAGGCGTCGAGGGTGCTGGCGCCGCCGACGGTCAGGGCGTCAGGTGACTTGCTCGAGCAGCCGGTCAGGGCCAGGGCGATGGCCAGGACAGCGGTGGCTGCGGCGGCGGGCCCGGCTCGGCGCATGGTGTGGACTCCCCGTTCGTGTCGTGCGTGACGCTCGGAGGCTAGCGCGCGGCAGGGACGGAAGGGCTGTGTGCGGCCGCGGCGGCGGCGTGGCGTGCCGGCCGATCGCGGTCGCTGGTCGCCGGGGTGGCGCGGGTCAGGGTCGCTGGCCCCACCCGGGCATGGCGTCGTGGACGCGGCCGTCGAGCTCGCGGCCGGACTCGTCTCGAACTTGGGATGAGCCGTTCGTGTGCTCATCGGAGGCGGTCGCCTCGGGCGTGAGCAGAGCCATGTGCCGACGTCGGCGCTCATGCTGCTGCACGAGGGGCCAACGGGGACAGCCACGGCGGGCGCGAAGGTGCGCATCTCGTGGGTCACCGGCCGTGCAAGACACGGCACCCCACCCTCAGCGTTGATTGACCTCGCGCCAGGGGACCGTCTCGTTCGTCCACCTTCCTTCATCCCAGCAGTACCAACGCGGCTTCTTCCGATACGGGATGATCGGGATCCAGAACAGAGTGAGCCATCCCTTGCGGGCGATCAATCTGTGGTGTTGAGACGCGAAGAACTGCCCGCACATGCCGTCGCGAGCCGCCAAGATGACCTGGCGCTCCCGCCACCCCCAGATGATGAACATGGCTTCCAGCCTTCCAATCGGGGTCTGAAATACCGTCGGCCGGCTGTAGGACATCGGCGCCGAGGAAGTGTGGCTTTATCCCGGAACCGCGAGCCGAGATTCGATCCGCCTGACAAGTGACGTTTGCCGATCTCCCTCCCGAAGCCGTCGTCTGGGGTGTGTCCACCCGATGAAGTCAGTTGCGCGGTTGGCCGCGTTCCGACGCGCGTTAGCCGGCCCGGGATCGCCGTTCGCGTGGTCCCCGCCACCCAAGGGAACGCGTGAGGGGATCGCGGCCGAGACTTGGAGGGGCCGCGTCAGCCCGACCCAATAGTCCTCAACGAGGCGTCGAGCCACACCGTCTCGCGCGACCAGAAGTTGGAACACGGTCAGGCGGCCCGTGCGAGGGCGAGATGAAGGTCACAAGTGCTGCTAGCCCGATAGAGGTGGGCGACCGCGCGGCTGCTGAGACTCCGCTGAGACCTGTGGGTACGGTGAGGAGGGAAGTTGATCATCGCGCCCCATCGGGCGCCCACAGAAGGACCGTGGACGGCAGTTCCTTCCTTGCCGGTGTGACGGGGAGGTGGCAGAACGAAGCGGTCCAACACGAGGAACGGGACGTCTCGATGAACCGCAAGATCCTTTCCGGGCTGGCTCTGTCTGCCGTCGCACTCCTGCTCGCCGCCTGTGGTGGCTCCAACGCACCGGTCGCGACGGATTCGGGCACGTCCTCAACACCACCAGTGGGGGAGCAGTCGTCTTCGCCCTCCGGTGAGCAGTCGTCGACTGGGGACGGAGCGGTGCAGCCACTGCCGTTCAACGCCAGCGGGCTCCTCGGAGGCAACGCCAAGCCGAACTTCCCGGCGGGTGAGCAGGGCAAGGTCTCGGTTGTTCAGATCGGGCCGATGGAGACGGACAGCGGAACGCTGCTGTTCGCGTTCAGGAACAACACCAGCGAGGGCATCTCTCACGTGGACTGGACGGCAACGGCGACCAGCGGCGGCAAGATCGTCGGCACTGGTAGCAGCCAAGGCGGCATCCCGGCGCAGGTACAGTCCGGCGAGGTCGGGCTCTCCTACATCTACTTCGACAACGCCAAGGCGATCCCCAAGGACGCCAAGTACGAGTTCACCGTTGAGACCACCCCGGTGGACACGAGTTCGTACAACACGGCGCCCATGAAGGTGACGCAGGCGAACCTCGTGGGCGGCTCCATCGTCGGAGGCGCCACCAACGCGACGGACGCAGAAGCCACCGGTCCATACAGCGTTGAGATCTACTGCTTCAAGGGCGACAAGATCCAGGCGAAGCACGGAACCTTCGCCGAGCAGCTCGGCAAGATCGCTCCCGGCGGCAAGGTCACCTTCTCGGAGGACCTGTTTGGCGACAAGTGCCCTACGTTCACTGTCGGCGTCAGCGGCTTCTTCTCATAGGCCGAAGCCAGGGTGGCCACTCAGGCGCAGACCCGACGCCAGGGGACCTCGTCCGCGCGTTGGGCTACCCGCGTGGCGGGAGTTTCACCGCGACGGCCGGACGGGTCGTTGAGTACGAGACGGCGCCCGGTACGGCCGGAGCGGAACGGTGCTGGCGGTTAGTGCTAGGGCCGAGCCGGGCAGCTCAGGCGGCCCGTTGGTCGACGACGATGGTCGCGTGGTCGGTGTCGTCTTCGCCATCGACCTGCAGACCGGAGACACCCTAGGCATCCCCGTGTCCATGCTGGAGGCCGCGAACCGGTCCAGTTGGAGGAGCGCGGCGACACGCTGCTGACTCACGCGATGGGGTCAACATAAGCGGGTGCTGGAACGGGCACGACACCGGGAGCGAGGCAATCACACGAGCAGGCTGCTAGAGGATGAAACAGGTGCCGATCGTGCTTGAGGCCACGGTGCCGTTGACGAAGGGGCCTTGCACGGTCCCATTGACGATGAGGGGCCACGTCGGCAGCGTCACGTTGGCCCTGATCGTGCCGGGAGGACATCCACCCCGGTTCAGCACGAGCGCGCCGACCAGGTTGGTGGCCGGTTGGCCGCTCGGGCCTCGAGGGCCTGCCGGCCCTTGCGCCCCAGTAGCCCCAGCCTCACCCGCGGGGCCGGCCGGTCCGGGAATGGCGGTGTACTTGGCCGCAAGTGCCCCCGCGAACGGCCCAACCACGACTGCTACAGCCGCCAGTATCAGCGCGACACGGGCGAGTCTCCGAAGTCGACGAACTTCCTGAATCAGGTCGGAATCGTCCATGGCCGCCGACCCTAGCGGAGGCACCCGATGACCACGGCCGACCAACGAGTGATCCGGCGCGCCAGGCTCGTCGTCGCAGGCATGTGCGCAGGCCGAAGGGGGCCGAGCATCCGTCCGTCGATGCTCGACTACCGGCTGCATAGCTCGGGTGTGGGTCGAAGGACTTCCCGTCGACCCACACCCGAGGCGCGAAGTACGAAACTGCGAGTGGCCTCAGTCGAGTTGAAGCCCTGGACGTGACCGACCACCTCGCCCTGCACCTCGCCCACACCGCCGCAGACGCCGCCACCACCCGCCTGCACGCCATCCTGCGTCCGGTGAGGCGGGTGGCCGCGAACAGGGTCGCGGCCTGGACTAGCAGCTCCGCGAGACCTGACGAGACCCCCTGCCCTGTGCAGGGGGTCTCGTCGTCTGCGGGCACGCCCGCGGGAGGCGGGATCTCCACGAGGAGCAGGTCCTCAGGGTCCCCGGGGCGAGCGGGCGGCCTGGCGTCAGGTGCGGTGCCAGGTGCCGGTGAGGATGAAGGCCCGTCCGCCGCAGGGGTCGGGGCTGAGCGGTGCGAGCGTCAGGGCGTTGCCGTCGCCGCTGATGCGGTAGGTGTAGGTGTGCACGGGATCCGGCTCGTCGCAGAAGGCACCGCCGTACTGGTACTGACCGACGACGGGTTCGTTGATGTCGGCCCAGAGCTTCACGCGGCCCGGGCCGGTCCAGTCCAGGTCCTGGTTGGCGCCGCCGCCCTGCGGGTCGCCGATGTGCCAGCCGAACGTCTCCGCCGTGATGGTCCACACGCCGTCGGCCGACGGGTCTCCACCGGAGACGGTGCGCGCCCAGGTGATGCCCTTCCAGGCGTCCGGCACGGCGGGCGGTGCCGAGACCGTCGCGGTGACCACGTCGTCGGCACTCGTCCCGTCCGAGAGCGTCACGACGGCGCGGAACGTGTGGCGGCCGGCGGGCAGGAAGGTGGTGACCAGGTTCCCGCCGTCGTTGGAGTAGTCGTACGGCGCGTTGTGCTCGACCCAGCCGAGCCTGCCGTCGATGTAGAAGGACACGTTGTCGACCGCCGCGCTCCCGGTCACCACCGGGGTCGCCTCCCACGGCAGCCGCTTCGGGAGAGTGGTGCGACCGTCCAGCGTCGAGGTGATCGTCACGCCCGACGCCGAGGCGGAGCTGGAGCCTGAGTCCGACGCGGACGGGCTCGCGCTGCTGGGCGCCGGGGCGGAGGCGGTGGAGGGACGGGGAGGCAGCGAGCCCGTGGAGGTGCCGCAGGCGGCCGACGACAGTGCGAGAGCAGCGGCGGCGATGAGTCGGGTGGATCGTGTCGTGCTCATGCGAGGGTCGCCTTCCGGTCCGTCTGCCCGCCGGCCGCTGCGAGCGCGGCCGACGGCTCTGCGCGGCGGGCGAGGGTCACACCCGTGATGACGAACCACACGGGCGAGACCAGGAACACGACGACACCCACGGGACCCATCAGGCACATCACGCCGAGCGCGGTCGTCACCACCGCCAGCCACCGGGGCAGCGCGCCCGTCGCGATCGCCCCGATGCCCAGCCCGAGGAACATCGCGGCCGAGGCCACCACCCAGGGGACCCACGAGAACTCGGACAGGAAGGCGAGGGTCACCACGACGTCGGCGTGGCCCTTGGCGGCAGCGTCGAGCGTGCCGAGCTGCACCGCTGCGTCGGCGCTCGACCCTGCCGCGAGCGCGACCATCCCGCCGAACGCGACCGAGGCGTAGCCGCTGCGGTGGGTCCCGTGGGCCGTCAGGCTGCGCCGCACCGCGCCGGCGAAGAAGAGCACGAAGAGGGCGAGAAGCGCTGAGGCCACGGCGATGACGACGCCGATGCCCTGGTGGGAGGTGAGCCACGCGAGACGCGCCGGGTCGTCGGGGGTGTCCGGACCCGTCTCGAGGTAGCCCTCGAACGCGAAGCAGACGCCCGCGAGGACGCCGGCCCACGGGAGGAATCGATCGAACCTGCTGGCTGCCATTGCTGCTCCTCTCGCCCGCGGCGCTCGCCGCCGCGTTGCTCGGATTCGCGCAGGAGCATGGCCGCCGGGGTGCGCCCGGGGATCCGGGGAAGCACGGGACTGGGATCCGTGGGATCACGGAGTCCCGCACGGGCGCCGAGCCCTACCGTTCTGCCATGCCATGGCAGCGCTGGACCGCGTACCTGGTGGCCGTCGTCGCGGTCCTGGCCGGGCTGGCGGCGTCGGTGGTGGCGCTGCGCTGGCCGGAGACGGGCGCGCTCGTCGAGGTCGCCGTCGGCAGCGTCGTCCTGCTCCCCGCCGTCGGCTTCGGAGTCGCGCTGGCGACGGTGCGACCCACCAACGTGGTCGGCCTGCTGCTCGCGCTCGTGGGAGCCGTGCCGATCGTGATCGTCCTCCTGGGCGATGCGTACCAGCAGGCGCATGCGCTCGAGCCCGACGCGCTCCCGGTCTCGCCGTGGGTCGCCTTCCTCGCCGCAGGCGCCTGGATGTGGCTGTATCTGCCCGGGGCGCTGCTGATGCTGGTGTTCCCGGACGGGCGGCCGCTCGGTCGGCGGTGGCGGGCCGTCGGCGTCGCCCTCGTGACGGTCCCGGTCCTGTTCGAGGTGCTGGTCGGTCTGCTGGACAGGGAGCCCGACCGGCCCTACCCGGACGTGCCGGTCCTGGGACCGGAGTCGGTGCCGGACTGGCTCGGCGCGGTCGCCTCGGTCCTGCCGCTCGTCTTCATGGCGCTGCTGGTCGCCAGCGCGGCGTCCATGGTGGCCCGGCGCCGCCGAACTCACGACGTCGCCGTCCGCGCCCAGCTCCGCTGGTTCGCGCTCGGCGCGCTGATGCTGCCGGCCACCCTGCTGCTCTGCTGGGTCTCGTACCTGGTGCTGGGCACGTCGGACCTCGTCGTGATCGGCCTGCTCGCGACGCCACTGGTGCTCACCGTGGCGACAGCGATCGCCCTGCTGCGCTACGACCTCTACGACGTGGACCGGGCCTTCAGCGCCGCGATCACGGTGGGGGTGATCGGGACGGTGCTGCTCGCCGTCTACACCGCGGTGGAGGTGGTGGTGGGCCTCACGATCGGCGGACGCTCGCCGGGCGCCGCTGCTGCCGCCACGGCGGCGTGCGCGCTCGCGCTGTCGCCGTTGCGCCCGCGCGTGGCGTCGGCGATCGGTCGCCGGATCTACCCGGCGCGCGCTCAGGTGCTGGTCGCGCTGGGGGACCTGCGCCGTCGGATCGAGGACGGCTCGGCCGCCCCGGAGGATCTCGAGCCGGTCCTGCGTGCTGCCCTGGCCGCGCCGCAGCTCCGCGTCGGGTACCAGGTGCCGGGCCGGGGCGGTCTGGTGGATCGCTCCGGGGCCCCCTTCGCGGCGTCGCCGTCGGCCGTGCCGGTCGAGCTCAGCGGGACGCGCATCGGGGTGCTCGTGCCAGGTCCCACGACCTCGAGCGCCGCGCTCCTGCGCGAGGTGGCGCGGGAGGTCGCCACGGTCGTGGAGGTCACCCGGCTCCGCCTCGACCTGGCCGTGGCCCTGAACGACGTCGCCGAGTCACGACGCCGCCTGCTGCTGGTCGGGTACGACGAGCGGCGCCGGCTGGAGCGCGACCTGCACGACGGCGCGCAGCAGCGACTGGTGTCGCTGGGCATCTCGTTACGGCTCGCGCAGTCGCGCATCGCGGACTCCGACCCCGAGCTGGACGGACTGCTGGAGCAGGCGGTCGCCGAGCTGCAGACCTCGGTGTCCGAGCTGCGCGCGCTCTCACACGGCCTGCGGCCGGCGGCCCTCGGCGACGGCCTGGCAGCCGCCCTGTCACTCCTGGCCGCCGCCGTTCCGTTGTCGGTGAGCCTGGAGACCGACTGCGACGACGTCCCGGACGACGTGGCGACCACGGCCTACTACGTGGCGGGTGAGGCGCTCGCCAACGTCGTGAAGCACGCCGGCGCCGCGACCGTCACGATCCGGGCGCGCCGGTCGGAGGGGTCCCTCGACCTCGTGGTGCAGGACGACGGGCGCGGCGGCGCGAGACCCTCCGAGGGAACCGGGCTCACGGGCCTGGCCGACCGGGTGGCCGCGGCCGGTGGGCGCCTCGCGGTGGAGAGCTCGGGGCAGGGCACGACCGTGCGGGCGGTGATCCCGTGCGTGTCGTGATCGCCGAGGACGCCGCGCTCTTCCGCGAGGGGCTGGCGCGCCTGCTCGAGGACGCGGGGCACGAGGTGGTCGGCCGGGCGGCCGACGCGGAGGCGTTCGTCGACGTGGTCCGGCGCACCCGGCCCGACATCGTGGTCGTGGACATCGAGATGCCGCCGCACCTCGGTCACGACGGCGCGCGGGCGGCGAGCCGGCTGCGCGAGGACTACCCGGACCTCGCGGTGCTGCTGCTGTCCGCGCACGTCGAGACCCAGCACTCCGTCGAGCTCATGAGGTCGGGGCGGTTCGGCTACCTGCTGAAGGACCGGGTCCTCGACGTCGAGGACTTCCTCGACGCGCTGCGTCGCGTGGGCAGCGGCGGATCGGCGCTCGACCCGGAGGTCGTCACCCGGCTCCTGGGCCCGCGCACCAGCGAGGACCCGCTCTCGACGCTCACCCCTCGCGAGTGGGACGTGCTCTCGCTCATCGCCGAGGGGCGCACGAACCGCGGCATCGCCCGCCGGCTGTGGCTCACGGAGCGGACCGTGGAGACGCACGTCGCGAGCATCATCGCGAAGCTGGGTCTCGCGGACGACCACGAGCACAACCGGAGAGTCCTCGCCGTCCTGGCCTACCTCCAGAGCCGAGTGACCCCACCACGGCGCTAGGCGCACCCAGCCCCCGCGCGACTCGCCGTCCCGTGACGGCGACACTCGGAGCGACGGGTGGTGGTGGTCGTGGCCCGGCGGCTCTCGGCGCTCGATGCGTCGTTCCTCGCACTGGAGACCGACGACGCGCCGCTGCACGTCGGCGCGCTCCTGGTCCTCGAAGGGCCGGCGCCGGACGAGGCCCGGCTGCGCAGCGACCTCGGTCGACGCGTGTCCGCCGTGCCGGCCTGCCGCCGACGCATCCGGTCGCGGCGCGCGGACCCGCTGCGCCCGATGTGGGTCGAGCAGCCCGGATTCGTGCCCGAGCAGCACCTGCACCTCGTCCGCCCGGACCCGGCCGCCGCGCATCCACCGTCCGACGAGCATGCGGCGTGGCGCGACCAGGTCGTCGACCTGATGTCCCGCCGGCTCGACACGGCGCGGCCGCCGTGGGAGGTCTGGCAGCTCGGTGGGACGGGCGACCGATGGGCGATCCTCGTGAAGGCCCACCACAGCCTGGTCGACGGCGTCACCGGCTCGGGGCTGCTGGCCGCCCTGCTCGCGCCCGACCCGTCGGGGCAGCCGGCCCGCGGGCGTTCGGCGCAGGTCCGGGCCGCCGCCGCCGCGCCCCTCCCACCGCGCGCCGTCACCTGGCGCGAGCGTGCGCGACGCCTGCGCCAGGCCGTCCGCACCGTGGCGGTGCCCGACCTGCCGCCGAGCGTCCTCAACGGCCCGGTGGGATCGCACAGGAGCTGGGACTGGGTCACCGTCGACCTCGACAACGTCACCGGGACGGCGAGTCGTGCCGGGTGCACCGTCAACGACGTCTACCTCGCCGCGCTGGCGGGCGGGCTGCGCTCGGTGCTGCGCGAGCGCTCCCTGCTCGCTCCCGCCACCCGCGTGCGGGTGATCGTGCCCGTCTCGCTGCACGGCGGGGGAGCGGACGCGCGGCAGGGCAACCTCGACGCCGCGATCTTCGTCGAGCTGCCGGTGCACCTCGGCACCGCGCGCGAGCGGCTCGCCGACGTCGCGGCGCAGACCCGCCGGGCGAAGGCCGACGGCGTCGCGCTGGCGACGGAGGCGCTCGTGCGGGCGGCCGACGCGGTGCCCGCGCCCGTGCTGCGCCGCGCTGCGCGCTCCTACGTGCGGCGCGGCCAGGCGCGCGTGAACCTCGCTGCGTCCGACGTCCGCGGGCCGGTGGAACCCCTGTCGCTGTGCGGGTGCCGCGTCCTCGAGGTGGTGCCGTGCACACCGCTCGCGCTGGACGTGCGCGTCACGAGCGCCCTGATGTCGTACGCCGGCCGCGCCTCCCTCGCCGTGACTGTCGACTCCGCCGTGCTGCCCGACGCCGCACCTCTGCTCGCGGCCGTCGTCGACTCGCTGGCGGAGCTGGGCTCGTGACCTGGACGGTCCGCGTCCGTCGCGTGGACTCACCATCCGCCGCTGCCTAGCCTCAAGAGCGAGGGCGGTGCCGGGGACCCTCGCCGCCGCCCGTGGGGAGGGGCCATGGACGGCACCGCGATCCGCACCCGGGGGCTCACCAAGAGGTTCGGCGACGTGCTCGCCCTGGACCGGCTCGACCTCGACGTGCAGCGAGGGGAGATCTTCGGCTTCCTCGGGCCCAACGGTGCGGGGAAGTCCACCACCATCCGGCTTCTGCTCGGACTGCTGCGGCCCACCGCGGGCGAGGCGTGGATCAACGGCGTGCCGGTGGCCGACGTCGAGCGGGCGCACCGCAGCGTCGGCTACGTCCCCGGCGACGTGTCCCTGTGGCCGCAGCTGACCGGCAGCGAGGCGCTGCACCTGCTCGGGCAGCTGTCCGGCGCGGTCGACACCCACTTGCGCGACGAGCTGATCGAGCGGCTCGACCTCGACCCGAGCAGGCGGATCCGCTCCTACTCCAAGGGGAACCGGCAGAAGGTCGCGCTCGTGGCGGCGTTCATGACGCGGCCCGACGTGCTGCTGCTCGACGAGCCGACGGTGGGCCTCGACCCCCTCATGCAGGCCGAGTTCCAGTCGCTCGCGCGCGAGGCGTCCGCGGCCGGGCAGACGGTGTTCCTCTCCTCGCACCTGCTCGACGAGGTGGAGGACCTCTGTTCGCGCGTGGGGATCCTGCGCGCCGGTGTGCTCGCGGAGGTGACGACGCTCGAGCAGCTGCGCGCGATGACGACGCCGATCTTCGAGGCGACGGTGTCCGGCGAGGCGCCGGCGCTCGACGACCTGCCCGAGGTGGCCGACGTGGAGCCGATGCCCGGCGGGATCCGCATCACCGTGGCCGGACCGCCGTCCGGGGTGCTGCGCCGTCTGCTCGACGCGGACCTCGTGCGCCTCGAGAGCCACCCGCCGAACCTGGAGCAGATCTTCCTGACCTACTACGACACCACGGAGGCGCAGCGCCGCGCGGTGGCCGCGGCCCACGGCGGCACCGCGGGTCAGGGGGCGCAGCCGGGACCGGGGAGCGCGTCATGAGCCACGTGATGCAGCAGCCGACCGCGGTGGCCTCGCACTCCCACGTGCAGCGTCCGGTCTCGCCCGAGCCGCGCGGGCACCCACGCCGCGCGGTCGCCGCGCTCAGCGTGCGGCAGGTGCGGCGCTCCACCCTCGTGATCGCCGCGATGGTCGTCGTGTGGGTCGTCGTGGAGGTCGCGTCGTTCCGCACGGCCTATCCCGACGGCGTCTCCCCGACGCAGTTCGCGATGTTCGCCGACAACCCCGCGGTGCGCATGATGCAGGGCATCCCCTACGACATCGGCACCGCGGCAGGCTTCACGGTGTGGGACGCCGGGTGGCTGCTCACGCTCCTCATGGCGATCTGGGGGTCCCTGACCAGCACCCGGCTGCTGCGCGGCGAGGAGGAGTCCGGCCGCGCCGACCTGCTGCTGGCGGGCCCGCTGCGCCCTGCCTCCGCGATGCTCGTCGTGCTGGGGATCACCTCGGCGGCGGCGCTCGTGCTGGGCTCGGCCGTCGGCGTCACGCTGGGCGCGGCGTCGTCGGAGTGGAGTGGGGCGCTGCTGTTCGGGCTCGTGATCGCGGGCACCGGCGTCACCTTCACCGCGGTGGGCGCGCTGGCCTCGCAGGTGTTCGACGTGCGCCGGCGCGCAGCCGGGCTGGCCCTGGGCCTGGTGGGCCTGGCATGGGTCGTGCGCATGGTCGTCGGAACAGACGACGGACGGCTGTGGCTGCGGTGGCTCACGCCGTTCGGCTGGCTCGACGAGCTGCACGCATTCGGTTCACCCGCTCCGGCGGCGATCCTGGCCTACGCCGTGGCCTGGGCGTCGCTCGCCGCACTGGCCGTCGTCCTCCGCGGCCGGCGCGACGCCGGGTCCGCACTGCTGGTGGACCGCGCCGCGCCGCGACCGCGGCTGCGTGGACTGTCCGGCCCGACGGCGTTCGCGTGGCGCACGACGCGCGGCACGCTCCTGGCCTGGGCCCTGCTGCTCGCGGCGTACTCCGCGGTGTTCGGCGGCCTCACGGTCACGATGGTCGACTGGCTCGAAGGTGACGAGCAGTACCGGAACCTGCTCGAGCAGTTCGGCTTCGGCGACATGCTGTCGGTGCGCGGCTTCATGGCTGTCATGACCTCGTTCTCGCTGCTCGCCATCGTGCTCCAGGTCGCCTGGCGCGTGGGCGCGGCGCGGGTGGAGGAGGAGGCCGGCCGCCTCGACGCGGTGCTGGCCCGGCCAGTGTCGCGGCTGCGCTGGCTCGCCGGGCACGCGGTCCTGGCGCTCGTGGGCGGCATCGCGCTCCTCGTCGTGGCCGGCGCGGCCACCTGGCTCGGCGCGGTGCTCGCCGGGTCCGAGGAGGTCACCTGGACCGACGCGCTGGCGGCCGCGCTCAACGGCGCGCCCGTCGTGCTGCTCGCCGCCGGCCTGGGGGTCGCAGCCTTCGGGCTGGTGCCGCGCGCCACCGTCGCGGTGCCGGCCACGGTGCTGCCCGTGGCCTACCTGCTCACCCTGCTGGGCCCGGCCCTGAGCTGGCCGTCGTGGCTGCTGGACCTCTCGCCCTTCACGCACCTCGCGCTGGTGCCGGTGCAGCCGTGGGGTGCGGCGGCCGGCCTGGTCATGTGCGCGCTCGGCGTCGCGCTGCTCGTGCTGGGCGCGGTGGCGTTCCACCGCCGGGACCTCCAGACGGCGTGAGTCGTCAGACGCCGGCCTGCGCGGCGTCGGCGCGTGCCGCCAGTGACAGCAGGTCGGCGGCGCACCGGTCGGGCTGCTCGGCGTGCAGGTCGTGGGCGGCGCCCACGTACCAGAGCAGCTGCGAGTCCGGCAGCGCGTCGCGGGCGCCGGTCGCGGGAGTCGGCCCGTCGGGCACCTGGGCGACGGCGGCCATCAGCAGGGCCGGCACGTCGACCCGCGCGAACAGCGGACGCGGGTCGTCGTCGTAGAGCGACCGCACGATGGAGCGGTGGTGCGCGCGCGACAGGTGCGGGCGCACCGTGCCGTCCGGCTCCACGCGGAAGTTGGCGAGCATGGCCCGGCGGCCCTCCTCCGGCCAGCCGCGGTTCCAGTCGCGGGACCGGCGCTCGAGCTCGTCGAGGGTGAGGTGGTCGAGGTGCGGCGGCTCGAAGGCGTCCCAGCACTCCTCGAAGGTGGCGAACCGGTCCGAGAGGTGGATCCAGCCGCCGTCGACCAGCCCCAGGCCCGCGACGCCGCCGTGGCGCGCGGCGAGCGTGAGCACCACGTTGCCGCCCCACGACTGCCCAACGACGACGGGAGACCGCGCGCCGCTCCAGCCCAGGACGCCGATGAGGGCAGCGAGGTCGGCCGCTGCCGTCGTCGTGTCGTAGCCGTCCGCCGTGACCTCGGATCGGCCGTGGCCGCGCTGGTCGACGGCGAGCACCTCGTGCCCGGCGTCGGCCAGCCGACGGGCGACCCCGTCCCACAGGTGCGCGTTGCTGGCGAGTCCGTGCACGAGCAGGAACGGCCGCAGCGGGCCGGGGGCGCGGCGCACCGCGAGCCGCGGGCCGTCGGGCAGCGCCACGTCGCCGTCGGCCAGCTCCGGCAGCGGCCGCGGAGGTGTGGTGCCGCTCACGACGTCGCCCCCGCCCGGATGCGGTCGAGCGTGCCCGCGACGGCCGCCGACGACGAGAGGGGCAGCACCCAGGAGTCGCCGCCGGCCACGCGGTCGGACACGGCGTCGACCATGAGCCCGTACGCGTCGCACGGCTCGAACCGCTCCTCGCGGGAGCGGCCGTCCTCGGTCACCAGGAGCGTGGCGGGCTCGCGCCACGACGTGAACGCCGGGTGCGGCACCTCGATCCGGGTCGACCCGGCGGTGACCACCCAGCCCTGCGACTCCTCCTGCTCGAACGACCCGGTCAGCTGCGCCGAGCCGCGAGCGGAGCGCAGGTCGGCGCTCGTCGTCAGGTCGACCCCGGTGGGGCCGACGTGGACCGATGCGCCCACGACGTCGACGTCGTCGCCGAGGGCGAGCAGTGCGGCAGCGGCCGCGTAGCAGCCGACGTCGAGCAGCGCCCCGCCCCCGTGGCGCGGATCGAGCCGGTAGTTGTCGTGGGGCACACCGGGGAAGGTGAACCAGCTGCGCGACTCGACCGGCGCGTCCAGCCCGGCCAGCAGCGCCTCGACCCGGCGTGTGCGCGGGTGCCAGCGGTTCCACGACGCCTCCACGAGCAGGCGGCCGGCGGAGTCGGCCGCGGCCCGCATGCGCTCGACCTCGGCGGCGTCGAGGGCCAACGGCTTCTCGCACAGCACGTGCTTGCCGGCCTCGAGCGCGCGCAGCACCCAGGGCAGGTGCGCGTCGTTGGGCAGCGAGACGTACACGGCGTCGACGTCCTCGGCCGTGCACACGGCGTCGTAGGAGTCGACCGCGCGCACCGGTTCCAGCGCCGATGCGCGCGCGAGCTCGCGCGCCGCCACCACCTGGAGCACGGCGACGCCGGAGGCGTGGACGACGGGGGCGACCCCGCGGGAGGCGACGAACCCGGCGCCGAGGAATCCCCAGCGGACCGGCCCGGTCACCGGGGCTCCACCGGGCGGCCACCGGTGTCGGCCGAGATGCGCGCGGCCTCCATGACCGAGAGCACGCGTCGCGACTGCGCCGCGGTCACGCTCATCGGCAGGCCGAGCCGGAGCCGGTCGGAGAGCTCGTGGTGGAACGGGTACGCCCCGGACGCCGGCGTGGCCAGGCGCGTGACGCTGCCGTCCGCGGCGTGCAGGTCGAGCAGCGGCGGGGAGTCGGCGGGGGCGAGCACGTCCTCGACGAGCGTGCCGATGTCGTTGCGGCCCACGATCCGCTCGGTGCGCCACTGACCCACGAGCGCGCCCTCGGTGCCGAGCACGTACCACCGGGGCTTGAGCGCGGCGGCGAGGTCGGAGTGCACGAACTCCGCCTCCGCGCCGTCGGCGAAGCGGACCGTCACCCGCGAGTGGTCGGCGTTGGTGACGTCGAACCAGCGCAGCTTGTGGGCTGCGGCGGTCACGTGCTCGACCGGCCCGGGCACGAGGTCGAGCACCTGGTCGAGGACGTGCGAGCCCCAGTCGTAGAACGCGCCGCCGGAGACCCCGGCGTCGGAGTGCCACAGGTTGCACGGGTGCCCGTAGCCGCCCACGAACGTCTCGACGTGGAAGAGCTCGCCGAGCAGCCCCGCGCGAACGGCCCGGCGCACCGCGAGGTGGTCGGGGTCGAAACGCCGGTTCTGGTAGACGGCGACCAGCAGCCCGGCCGACGCGGCCTCGGCCATGACGAGGTCGGCCTGGGTGGTCTCGAGCGCGAAGGGCTTCTCGAGGATCACGTGCTTGCCCGCCTCCAGCGCCCGCAGCGCCCACTCGGCGTGGCTGCTCGGCGGTGTCGAGACGATGACGAGGTCGACGTCGTCGCGCGCGAGGAGCTCCTCGGCGCGGGTGGACGACGCGACGCCGGGCGCTGCCGCGACGGCGGCGGCGAGCCGCTCCGGCGAGGTGTCGCACACGGCTGCGAGCTCGAGGCCGTCGACCGCGCGCACGGCCCGGCTGTGCTCGTGCCCGATGGCTCCGTAGCCGAGCAGCCCGACGCGGACCGCGGACGGACTGGCCGTGCCCGTGATGCGTCGCAGCAGCTCGAGCACCGTCAGCGCCGTCTCGCGCGACGACACGGCCGCGTGCCGCGCGCCCAGGGTCCAGGCCGCGGTGCGGGTGGCGGCGCGCCAGGTGGCCACCGGCTGGGCCGCGAGCCCGACCCACGCCTGCTGGAGCACCTCCACGTCGTCGCGCACCTTGTCCACGAGGAGCACCCGGTCGCGCACGTGCAGGTGCGGCTCGACGTGGTCGCCCGCGGCGTGCACGTGGCGGGCCGCCAGGGGATGCCCGGGGCCGCCGTGGACACGGACGTCGTGCACCGGCGTGGCACCGGTGACGTGCAGGCCGGCCGCCTCGGCGAGCAGCCCGGTGGGGTCGGCGGCCTGGAGGCTCGGGCCGGCCAGCAGCACGGGCAGCCCGGCCGAGGCCAGCCGCTCGGCCACCGCGCTCTCGAGCGGGTGGTCGGCCCACACGACGACGGCGTCGGCCTCGGTGCTCAGCACCGCCCGGGCATCGCCCGTGGCCTGGAGCCGCAGCGCCGGGCTGCCGGACAGGGCCTCGGCGGGTCCGGCGAGCTCGCGCCGCAGCTCCTCGACCGAGGTCGCGAGCCCGGGGTCCTGGAGGTCCTCGATCCACAGCAGCCGAGTCACCCGCACGACGGTAGGGCAGGCAGGACGGTCCCGACAGTCGAGCCGCCGGGCTCGCGCGTGGAACGGGACCTCGTGCACGGCACGTGGTCCCGTCGGGTGGTGCCCGGGCCGGCCGGCGTCGCCGTGGTCCGGCCCGGGCGGTGCGTCACGGCGTGGCCTGGCTCGGCACCTGCTCGCCGTACACGGTCCCTCCCTCTCCGTAGGCGGCCGTCCAGGGCTCGACCGTCGGGACCTGCTCGGCGTACGTGGTGCTCCCGGGGCCGTAGGCGTCGGTCCAGGCGGCCGCCGCCGCGGGCACCTGCTCGCGGTAGGTCTGGGACCCCGGCCCGTAGGCCGTGCCGTACAGCTGGACCGCCGACACCGACGGAGCCGTGGTGGCGGGGGAGCTCGTCGAGCTCCAGGGCTGCAGGACGAGCAGGACGACGCCGGCGACCAGCACCGCCACGGCGAGGACGCTCGTGACGATCCAGGCGGTGCGCCGACCCCTCTTCTGCGTCGTCGTCGGGTGCTCGACCGGCCCCGTGCTCGGCGCGGACGGGATGTGCAGTGTGGTGGACATGGTCTCCGCCTCCTCGTTCCATGTCGCCGTCCTCCGGTGACATCTCCACGGTGGCCCGGAGCGGTTGCAGCCCGGTGGCACGCCGGTTGCTGCGCGGCTGAAGCGCCGCCGGAGGCAGGTCGCTGCGCCAGGACTCGCGCGCGGGTGCGTGTCTACGCTCGAGACGTGCGGTTCGGGGTGCTCGGCACTCTGACGGTGTCGGACGACGAGGGGCGCGCGCTTCGGCTGGGGGGACCGGCCAGACGCCGGCTGCTCGCCGCGCTCGTCGCCCGCGCACCGTCGCCCGTGCGGGTTGACACCCTCGTCGACGACCTCTGGTCCGACGTGCCGCCACCCACCGCCGAGCGCACGCTGCACAGCCACGTGGCGCGGCTGCGGTCGGACCTCACCGCCCTCACCGGCGGCTCGCCCGTGCTCACCGAGCCGATGGCGTACCGGCTCGCGGTGGACCCGGGGTGCATCGACTCCGTGCGGTTCGAGCTCGGGCTCGAGCAGGCACGCGACGCCCTCGGCGAGGGCGACGCCGCCTCTGCCCTGGACCAGCTCGACCGTGCGCTCTCGCTCTGGCGCGGAGAGGCCTACGCCGAGTTCCCCGACGCGCCCTTCGCCGTGATGGAGCGCACCCGCCTGACGGAGCTGCGCTCGCTCGCGCGGGAGTGGCGCGCGGAGGCAGCGCTGCGCCTGGGGGAGAGCGCGTCCCTCGTCCCCGAGCTCGAGACCCGCGTGGCCGGCGAGCCGTACCGGGAGCGCTCGTGGGAGCAGCTGATGCTCGCGCTGTACCGCTCGGGGCGCCAGGCGGAGGCGCTCGCGGCGTTCCGGCGCGCCCGCGACCTCCTCGTCGACGACCTCGGCGTGGAGCCGTCCGACTCGCTGCGCGAGCTGGAGTCGCGCATCCTCGACCACGACCCGGAGCTGCTGCTGGCGGCCGCCGACCTCGCGCCGGCGATCCCGCCGCGGCTGGCACGGGAGCCCGTCCCCGGCGCCGTCGTCGACGAGCGCGTGGACGACGACGGCACGCCCACCCCCGAGCCGGCCCCCTCCGGGCCGTGCCCCTTCCCCGGGCTGGCCGCCTACGACGAGTCCGACGCGGACGTGTTCGTGGGCCGGGAGCGGCTCGTCGCCCAGCTGGTCGGGCGGCTCATGGACGACCGGCTGCTGGTCGTGGTCGGCGCCAGCGGGGTCGGGAAGTCGTCGGTCGTGCGGGCCGGCGTGGTGCCCGCGCTCCGCCGGGGCGCCGCCCCCGGCAGCGCCGCCTGGCGCATCCGGGTCGTGTCGCCGTCGGCAGGTCTCGACGACGCCCTCGAGGAGGCGCTCGCCGGCGACCTCGACCTCCTCGTCGTCGACCAGGCCGAGGAGCTGTTCACCCTCGCCGGCGGCGGCGGCGCCCCGGGCCGTCGGCTCGCGTCGGTGCGCTCCCGCGGGACGCGGCTCGTGGTGGTGGTCAGGACGGACTTCTACGACCGGCTGCTCGAGCTCGACCTCGTCGCGGGGCGCATCGGGAGCGCGACGGTGCTCGTCGGCGTCCCGTCGGAGTCGGACCTGCGCCGCGTCGTCGTCGAGCCGTGCGCGCGTCGCGGGGTCACCGTCGACGACGAGCTCGTCGACCGGATCGTCGCGGAGCTGCTGGGCAGGCCGGGCGCCCTTCCGCTGCTCTCGGAGTCGCTCCGGCAGGCCTGGGGGCACCACGCCGACGGGCGCCTGACGACGGCGGACTACCGGGCCGTGGGAGGGGTGCGCGGAGCGCTCCAGTCGACGGCCGAGCGCGCCTACGCCGAGCTGGACGAGCCCGCCCGTGCGGCGGCGCGTCGGCTGCTCCTGTCGCTGACCACGAACAGCGGCGGGGTGTGGGTGCGGCGTCCCTCGACGATCGCCGACCTCTGCCCCCCGGGCGACGAGCCGTCCGTGCGCGCCTTGACGGCGCTCGCGCGGGCCCGCCTCGTCACCGTCGCCCCCGGCGACGCCGGGCCCGTGGCCGTGGAGCTCGCGCACGAGGCGCTGCTCGACGGCTGGCCGCGCTTCGCGGCCTGGCTGCGCGACCGCGCCGTCATGGCCGAGCAGCTCGACCAGCTCGCCGAGGCCGCGCGCCGGTGGGAGCAGGACGGCTGGAGCGACGACGACCTCCTCCGAGGACCCCGGCTCGGATCCGCTCTGGCCTGGGAGGAGCGCCATCCCGACGACCTGACCGGCCGGCAGAGGGCCTACCTGGAGGCGTCCCGGGCAGCCGTGCACCGGGACATGGACTCCGAGCGCCGTCGTCGGCGGACGATGACCGTGCTCGCCGCGGGGTTCGCGGTCACCGCCCTGCTGGCCTCCGTCGTCGGCGGGGTGGCCCTGCGCGCGCGGCAGCAGGCCGACGAGGTGGCGACCACGGCGGAGGCCGGCCGGCTCGCCGCGCAGTCGTACGCGGCGCCGGACGCGCGCTCCGCCCTGCAGCTCTCGCTGATGGCCTCGGCGGTCCAGGACTCGCCCCAGACGCGCGGCGCCCTCTTCTCCGCGGTCCAGCGGGAGCGGGGCACCCGCTACCGCATCGCGACCGATCGCGCGCTCACGTGGCTGGGCGTGCCTGCGGCCGGAGCACCGCTGCTGGCGCTGGACTCGAGGGACAACCTGCTCACCCTCGACGCGTCCACCGGCTCGGTGGTCTCGAGCGTCGCCGTACCGGCGTCCGGCGGCGTCGCCGACCTGAGCCGCGACGGCCGGACCGTGCTCGCGGCGTCCGCAGCGACACGCCTGTCCTCGAGCCGGCTCTGCCTCGTCGACGTGGGGTCCGGGTCGTGCGTCTGGTCGCTCACGCGCCGGATCGTCCCGACCTCCGGCTCGGCACCGGCGGCCTTCGCCGAGGGCGACCGCTGGGTCGTGGCGCTCGAGCACCGTCGGCCCGAGAACGTGTGGACGTACGACCCCGCGCAGATGCGTGCCGACACGGTGACGGTCTACGACAACCGCAACCGTCTCTTCGCGCCGCGAGCCCTGAGCACCGGGGTGGAGCCCACCGCGATCGCGACGGGGGCCGATCGGGTCGCGATCGCCTACGCCGACGGCCTCGTGGTCGTACGGCAGCTGCCCACCCTCCGCCTCGTCGACCTCGTGCGGATGCCGTCGCCGGTGCGCACGCTGGCGATGGCGCCCGACGGCGCGCACGTCGGCGTCGTGCTGACGTCCTCGCCGTTGCTGCCGCGCGTCCTCGCGGTCGGCAGCATGCGCGGCATCCAGGTGACCGGCCGCTCGCTGGCCGCCGACTCGCTCCTGCTCCGGTTCTCACCCGCCGGGGACATGCTCGCGGCGGCCGGCAAGGACGGGTCGCTGCTGGTGCTCTCGACCACGACCGGGACGACGGTGCTCAGCGGCCAGGGCGACCCGGGCGCGACGACGGGCCTCGTCTGGGCGGGGACGGCGGCGGACCCGCTCGTGGTCAGCGCCGGCGGCGGGGGACAGGTGGTGGGACGCGACCTCGACCAGCTGCCGCCCGGGCTCGAGCTCGGCGTGGGCCCGATCCCGGCCGACGGGTACGTGGCCGCGGGCGACGTGGCCTGGTCCACGCGGCTCACGCCGGGCGCCGTGCGCGTCGTCGCGATGGACCTGGCGTCGCACGCCACGCTGCTCGACGTCGCGGCGCCCATGCAGCCCGACGAGGTCGTCGTGCGGTTGTCGCTGTCCGCCGACGGGAGCCGCGGCGCGCTGTCCACCCAGATGCCGGGAGGCCGCGGGCACTTCCGCGTATGGGGCGTCGGGGGCACGCCCCTGCTGGACACGACCGAGCGGTGGGCCTACCCCGAGTGCCCGCTGACCGCGGTGCTCTCGGCGGACGGGCGCACCCTCTACCAGGTCGTCGGCGCCACGTCGGTGCGCGTCGTGGACCTCGCGTCGAACCAGGTCGCCGGCGTCCTGGACGTGCGCATCCCCCTGGCCGGCAGCGGGTACGGCTTCCCCTCCCTGCTCGGCGAGGACGGGACGGGGCTCCTCGTCGTGGTCGGGGCCGGGGTCACGCCGGCGCCGAGCACCCCGGACGGCACCGTGCGCCCGGCGGTCCCCGACTCCGTGGCGGCGGTGTCCGCGTCCACCGGCGCGGTGGCCGCGTACCGGGTGATCGGTGACGACACCCCGACGACGTGGGCGCTGTCCGCGGACGGGGCGCTGCTCGCGCTCGGCACGGACGACGGCGTCGTCGCGGAGCACGCGTGGCCGTCGCTGACGAGCATCGGACGGGTGCCCAACGCCCACGAGGGCGCGGTCACGGCCCTGTCCTACAGCCGTGACGGGGCACTGCTGCTGACGACGGGCTCGGACGGGAGCATGCACCTCTGGGACGCGGGAGCACTGGACGCGGCCGGCAGCCCGGTCCGGCTGCGGTCCGTCGGACCGCTGGCGGCGTGGTTCGCGGGCGGCGACCTGATCAGCGGGTACCTCCCGCTCGACGCCCGCTCGCACGGCGCCGACACGACGTTCACGATGCCCGGTGACCCCGCCCAGTGGCGGGACGCCGCGTGCCGCATCTCGGGCGGCGTCTCGGCTGCGGAATGGCGGGCCTACGCGGGCGCGTGGCCTGTCCTCGACCCGTGCCCGGCCCCTGTCGGGTGAGCGGGCGGGTCAGTCCAGGACCCGGTCGGGGTCGAAGGCCGGGGTGAACCGCAGCACGCGGGCGTCGCGGGCGACGAGCCGCTCCGCCTCGCGCTCCAGCAGGTCGAGGTCGTCCATCGCGTGGACGAACCGCCCGGAGAGTGCGTCCAGGCGTCCGAGCGCGATCGCCGTCACCATCTCGCCGATCCGGCTGATGGGCGTCCACTGGTCCGGCGGGAGGTCGGCGAACCCCTCGTGGTCGGTCATGTCGGTCAGCACGAGCCCGGGGCTCACGTCGAAGACGCCGATCCCGCGCTCGGCGCACCGTGCCGCGAGCACGCCGGTGAGCCGCGCCAGCCCCGCCTTGGACACGGAGTAGGGGCCGGCGTCCTCGCGACCGGCGGTGAGGCTGTTCATGTGCACGATGCGCCCGCGCCCGCGTTCCCACATCCCGGGGAGGACGGCGGCGGCGGATGCCAAGGGGCCCATGAGGTTCGTCTCGATGCACGTCCACCAGTCGTCGAGCCCCTCGCCCCACGGCTGGACCCACGGCGGGACGGACACCCCGGCGTTGCTCACCAGCAGGTCGACCTCGCCGAGCCGGCGCTCGAACTCCTGCACGGCCCCGAGCACGGCAGCCCGGTCCCGGACGTCGGCCGTGGCGAGCGCGACCTCGACCCCCTGGGCCCGGCACGCCTGCGCCGCCGCCTCGAGCGTGTCGGCGCTGCGGCCGAGCAGCCCCAGCGACATCCCCTCGCGGGCCAGGGTCTCCGCCACCGCGCGCCCGATGCCGCGCCCCCCGCCCGTGACCACCGCGACCTGTCCCCGAAGCATGTCCACGGCTCCGATGATGGCGCACATGCCCACGGGCGGCCCGGTGCTGCCGGGAAGCGGTCGCCGCGAGCACCGGCGTCGCGACCGCGGCTCGGCGGATCGCGGACGCGGCGTGCAGTCTCATGCGGCTCGAACGCGCGGCAGCACCTCGTCGCCGTACGCGCGGATCATGTCGCGGAAGTGCGGGCCCATGTTCGCCACGTAGACCTCGTCGAAGCCGGCGTCGCGCCAGCGGGTCACCTGCTGCACGTGACGGTCGACGTCGGGGCCGCACACCGCGCTCTCGCGCGTCGCCTCCCGGCTCACCAGCGAGCTGGCCTGCTCGATGTGCGCCGGGGTGGGCAGCACCTGCGCGAGCTCGCCGGGCAGCCCCGAGGACGCCCACAGCCGGTGCGCGTGGTCCACGCCCTCCTCCTCGGTGGGCGCCCAGCCGACCTTGTACCCGGCGGTGAGCGGCTTGGCGGCGTCGCGGAAGACCGGGAGCACCTCGTCGTCGATCGACGTCGTGGTGAGCCCGTCGGCGAACGCGACCGTGCGATGCGCCGAGGTCGGCCCGAACGACGACACGTACACCTCGGGCGCGGTCGGCCAGCGGGTGTAGATGCGCGCGCGGTCCACCGTGTAGTGCGGGCCGCGGTGCTCGACCGGCTCACCGGTCCACAGCTCGCGCATGACGGCTACGGCCTCCTCGAGCATGTCGAGTCGCTCGTCCACAGCGGGCCATGCCTGGCCGTGGATGTGCTCGTTGAGCGCCTCGCCCGTCCCGACGCCGAGCCGGAAGCGGCCGCGCAGCATCACCTGCGCGGTCGCCGCGGCCTGCGCGACGATCGCCGGGCCCAGCCGCGTCGTCGGGCAGGTCACGGCGGTGGCCACCGGGAGGTCGACCGCCTGGCTCAGCGCCCCGATCACCGACCAGACGAACGCGCTCTCGCCCTGCTCGTCGGTCCACGGGTGGTAGTGGTCGCTGATCCACAGCGCCTCGAAGCCGGCCCGCTGCGCCAGCACGGCCTGCTCGAGCAGGTCCTGCACGCCGTACTCCTCGCACGACAGGAAGTAGCCGATCCTCATGCGTCGCCTCCAGCGGTTCCCGTGGTCGGCCCGCGGTTTCCCGTCAGGGTTCGACGAAACCTGCGAGCCCCGGGTGTGCGACGGCGTCGGAGGGGTACCTGGGGCGCCGTGCTCCGTGATGAGGTCGCGGCCCCGCCGAGCGTGACGTCGCCCCACGCCCGGGTGAGCGACGACGTCCGCGGCTGGGCCGTGTGGGGCCGGCGCGCCGTTCTCGTCGCGATGCTCGCCGTCGTCGCCCGGCCGTGCCTGGGGCTCGCCGCTCGCGGAGCTCGAGCGGGTGTGCCGGTCGACCAGCGCGCTGCTGCGGGGCGAGCGGCTGCCGGACGCCGTCGAGGGCGCCCGTCCGCTCGCGCTCCAGTGCCCGCCACCGGCGCCCGTGCCGCTGGCCCTCGCGGCGGTGACGACGCCGAGCATCCGCCTGGCCGGCGCCGTCGCCGACCAGTGGCTGCCCTTCCTGCTCCCGGCGACGGCCCTCGACGACGGCCGGGCGGAGCTCGTGCGCACCGCGGCGCAGCACGAGCGTCCGGCGCCGACGGTCACCGCGTGCGTGCCGCTCGCGATCGCGGCGGACGAGCGCGGTGCCGAGCGGCTCGCGGCGCAGTGGCTGCTCGCCTACACCACCCGCATGGGCCCGGTGTATCCGCGTGTCCTGCGCGCGCACGGCTACGGGCCGGAGATCGACGCCCTGCTCGCGGCGAACGACGACCCGCGCTCGCCGGTGCTCCCGTCGGCCGCGCGCCGGCTCGCCGAGGACGTGCTGCTGCTCGGGACCCACGAGGAGGCCCCCGCCCTGTGCCGGCGCTGGGCGGGGCACGCGGACGCGATCGCGCTCGTCCTGCCGTTCGCCTCCGACGAGGACGATCTCCTCGCCGTGGTCGACGCGACGGCGCCGGGTCCGGGCGCGGCCGCCTCCTGACCGTCGACGTGCGCCGCGGCCCGTCGCCGCAGCGGCCTGCGGGACCAGGTGCTCACTCGTGCTGGCGGGGGAGCCGGCTGTAGGACTTCTGCCGCTCGTTGGGCTCGACCGGTTCGGCCGGCTCGTGCGTGCGCCCCATCTCCTTGTCCATCAGGCTGATCGGGTCCACCTCGTCGCGCAGGTCGGCGGGGCCGTAGAGGAACGTGAACAGGCGCTTGATGCGGTAGCGGGCCGTCGCGAGCGGTCCGTGCCGGCCGGGCGTGCGTGAAGCCATGGCGGCCTCCTCGGGAGGGTGTCGCTCCGGTTTCGGTCGCCGCGGCCTACCCGCTGGGGCGCCTCGAAACCCCGGGGATCCGGTGCTGAGCGTTTCGTCACGTGGTCCGCCGGGTAGCGGCTGCCCGAGCCGACGTCGACCCAGGGAGCCCTGATGGACATCACCGAGCTGATCCTCCACGACCACAGCGAGCAGCGGCGGCTGTTCTCCTACCTCGACGACGTCGACCGCGACGACACCGCCACGCTCGAGGCGCTCTGGACGAGGCTGCGGATCCTGCTCGAGGTGCACGCGGCGGCGGAGGAGGAGCTCTTCTACCCCCACCTGCTGCGCATCGGCACCGGGGCGGGCGGCGAGCCGAGCGTGGAGGCCGAGGTCACCGACGTCATCAAGGACCACAACGAGATCCGTGACGCGTGCGCGGAGGTCGAGCGGCACGAGGTGGGCAGCGAAGGCTGGTGGGACGCGGTGGCCGAGGCCCGGGAGGCCAACAGCGACCACATGGCCGAGGAGGAGCGCGAGGACCTCCCGGACTTCCGGCTGCACGCCGACCTCGCCGTCCGCCACGAGATCGCGGTGGCGTTCGCGCGGTTCGAGGCCGAGCACGCCGAGGGAGTGCGGGCCAAGGACCGCGACCCGCAGGAGTACGTCGAGCGCGCGGGCTGAGCCCGCGCTCGCTGCCCCGGTCGGCAAACCTGGGTGGGCCGACGTCCGCGGATGGGTGGTCGTCACCGATCCGCCGCAGGGTCGCACGGCCGTAGAAACGGGACGACGCGGTGCAGAGGGCACCGCCGCACCCCGAAGGAACCCGACATGCCCCTGTACATGGACGTCCACAACCTCGGCGCCGCGGTCACGCTCGAGGACGTCGCCAAGGCCCACGCGGCCGACCTCGAGCACCAGGAGAAGCACGGCGTGCGCTACCTGCAGTACTGGGTCGACGAGCCCAACGGCAGGATCTTCTGCCTGGCCGAGGCGCCCGACGCCGAGGCCGCCAACACCGTCCACCGCGAGGCACACGGCCTCGTCGCCGACGAGATCCACCTGGTGCGCGAGGGCTCCTGAGCCAAAGGCAGGCTCGAGCCTCGGGCCGCGGTGCGGGGCGGTCCGGGCGGTCCTGTCCCCGGGCCGCCCGGACACCCGGGTGTCACGGGCCCGGCTCCCGGGGGACGCGGCCGTCCGGGCCACGCACCGGTCGTCGCCGGCGGCGCAGCACCGCCGGGAGCGCGAGCCAGGTGAGCGCGACCAGCGCGGACGACCAGACGAGCAGCGGGGACGCCGCCTCCGGGACGGCGATGCGCGCCGCGAGCCACACGCTGAGCACCACTCCGGCGGCGAGCGCCGCGAGTCCGAGCATGGTCAGCACGTGACCCACGCGCAGGATCCTCGGTCGGTCGCGCAGGCCGAAGTTGAGGCGGTGCAGCACGACGGGCCCGAGCAGCAGCACGAACGCCGACGACGTCACCCCCACCGCCCACGCCCACAGCACGCGGTCCGCCGTGTCCGCTCGCTGCATGGTGGAGGTGTAGGCGATCGCGAGCAGGAACCCGAGCATGATCTGAGCGCCCATCTGGGCGATGCGGATCTCCTCGAGCAGCTCCCGGAGGGCGCGGTCGGTGTCGTGCGCCGAGCCCAGGCCGCTGAGGGTCACGGGGAACCGGCTGCTCGTGGCTGGGCCTCGGCGTACTCGCGGAACCCCTCGAGCGAGCGCTCGACGCTGCCGGCCACCACGCCGGACACGTCGCCGAGCAGCTCGGTGACGCCCTCCGGCTCGAACGTGACGGTGAGCGTGACCATCGTCGCGTCGTCGTCCACCTCGGTGAAGGACACCGAGCCGTGCTGGGTCGGCCCGTCGACGGTGTCCCACTCGATGAGGTCGTCCTGGCGCATCCTCGTGACGGCGGCGTCGTACTCGCGCTCGACGCCGGCGACGCGCACGGTCCAGTGGGAACGACGGTCGGAGACGGCGTCCACCTGCTCCACGCCGTCCATGAATTCGGGGTGCGACTCGAAGCGGGACCAGAGCTCGTAGACCTCGCGGACCGGCCGGTCCACGGTGACGGTGTGACCGAAGGTCGACATGCGACCCTCCCTTCCTGCGACCGGCTGGGGGGTCCGGACGCCCGTCGGGGACGCCCGCAGCCGGGCCTCGGACTGACGGTGGCCTCACCGGGCGGGCGCAGGTCGAAACCTGCGCCCTACGACAACCGGACGCGCACGTTCTCCGTCAGCGCGCTGGAGACGCCCGCCTGCGAGACCGCTCCGAGGAACGTCTCCGCGGGGAGCGACCACAGCCGGCACGGCTGCGCGGCGGTCACCGTGGCCGTGCGGGGGATGCCGTGCAGCAGCCCGATCTCCCCGACGTAGGCCGGCGCGTGCATCGTGCGCAGGGACCGCCTCGCGTCGCCCGAACCCGTGGCGACCTCGACACTGCCGGCGACCAGCACCACCAGCCGATCGGCATGCTCGCCCTCCACCAGGATCGGTGCCCCGGCGGGCACCTCGCTCTCGTCGAGGGAATCGGCAACCTCGTACAGGGTGGCCCGGCTCGCGTCGTGGAAGATGGCCAGCCTGCGCAGCAGGTCGACCCGCGGGTCGAGCGCGGCGAGCGACTCGGCGCCGCGGCGGTCGAAGTGCGCGAGCGCCGGCACGACGACCGCGGCCGCCACGACGGCGACCAGGACCACGGCTCCGAGCGTCGCGGGCAGGCCCCACACCGACAGGAGGACCGGTGTCACCAGGGCGCCCGCGCTGGTGCCCACCATCACCAGCATGTGGGTGGCGCTCAGGACGCGTCCGGACACGGCTGACGGCACGGAGCGCTGGAGCGCCGACACCGCGGTGGCGGTGGCCAGGACGCAGCCGAACCCGCGCACGGCCTGCACGAGCAGGCCCCCGCCGAGCGTGTCGATGGCGAGGTAGGCCAGCAGAGGCAGGGTGTAGAGCGCGAGGCCCACGATCGACGGCGCCGTGGCTGGGCCTCCGCCGCCGTCACGCCGGATCCACCAGGCGCACACCAGCCCTCCGAGGCCGGCTCCCGCCAGCAGCCATCCGTACCCGCCGGTGCCGATGTCGAGGTTGTCGGTGGCGATGACGGCCAGCAGGACGATGTCGACGCCGTACACGAACGCCACCGTGGTGCGCACCACCAGCAGGGGGCGCACACCTCGCAGCGCCGCGCGGACGTCGGGGTGCGTCAGCCCACCACCGCCCGGGCGCTCGTGGGCGGGCCTGGGCGGCACGTCGCGGAGGCGCCGCAGGAGGATCGCGCTTGCGACGAACGTGAGCCCGTTGACGGCGAAGAGGACGGGCGGCGCCGAGACGGCCAGCAGAAGCGACGCGACCGCCGGGCCCGCCGCAACCGCGACGGCCTCGGCCCCGCTGAGCAGACCCGCGGTGCGCGGCAGCCGGGACTCGCTCACCACGTCGGCGGCCACCGCGAGCGCCGAGGCGCTCTGGATCCGCGCGGCACCCGAGCTCACCGCGGCAAGCGCGATCGCCAGGGGGATCGGGCCGTGCAGCGCCGCAGTCACGGTCAGCAGGAGCATGACGAGCGCGCACACCAGGTCGGCGCCCACGGCCAGCGAGCGACGGGGCAGCCGGTCGGTGAACCTGCTCCCGACCCACGTGATGAGCAGCGCGGGCACGTAGCGTCCCACCGTGGCTGCGGCGACCCAGGCGGTGGAGCCGGTCTCCTGGTAGGCGTACACGGCGATGCCGACGTTGTAGCTCCACGTCCCCAGTGCCGACACCGCGACGGAGGCGACGATCCGCCGCTCGTCGGAGAGCCCCGGCTGCACGGTCGGCGGCGACTGCGAGGTCGCCCGGCTCACCGTCGCTCCACCAGCATGGGCTGCACCCTAAGAGGTGGGCCGCTCGCGGCGACGGCAGCCCCTCGGCTGCGCGGCGGTGGGATGCTGCGGGCATGACCACGGTGTACGACGCGGCCGGCGGGGCCGACGGGCTGCTGGCCCTGGCCCGCGCCTGGCACGCCCGGGTGATGGCCGACGCCGTCGTCAGTCACGCGTTCTCGCACGGGTTCCACCCGCAGCACGACGAGCGGCTCGCGGCCTACTGGGGCGAGGCGCTCGGCGGGCCCCGGGCGTACTCGGGCGCGGTGGCCGACGAGTCGTTCGTCGTGCGGCTGCACAGCGGCAACGGCGAGCACCACGAGATGGACCAGCGCGCCATCGAGTGCTTCGACGCCGCGATGTCCGACGTCGGCATCGACGACCCGCGGCTGCGCGCCGTGCTGCACGACTACTTCGCCTGGGCCACCACGACGACGATGGCGCGCTACCACGAGTCCGCCGACGACGTGCCCGACGACCTCGAGCTGCCGCGCTGGTCGTGGCACGGGCTGCTGCCCTGACGCGCACGACGGCCCGCCCCTGAGGGGCGGACCGTCGTCATGCGTGCGCAGGCCCGCAGGCCGGTCGATCAGTGGGCCAGGAGCGCGTCCATGGTGCGCACCTGGACGTGGTCGCTGGAGTAGCCGATCTCCGGCAGGCCGAACGCGTCCTCCACCGTGCGCAGCAGCGAGTAGTGGTTGAACGGGGTGTCGACCACCACGTGGTGCGGGTGGTTGCCGCCGGGGATCACGATGGCCGGCACGAGCCCGCCGCCGTACACGCCGCCGGGCCACGCGGCGTTGATGTCCGGAGCACCCGCCGGGACGACGGGGGAGTCGCAGCAGCCCTCGGTGGTCGCCCACCCGCCGTTGGAGGCGGTCGAGTTGTAGTCGCCCTCGTCGGCCACGATGAAGATGGCCGAGTGCCGGGTCCACGAGCGGCTCGACATGATCGTGGTGACCGCCTGCTTCACGAAGGCGTCCGCGTTCTGCTTGAGCGCCGCGTCGTTGGGGTCGTCGTTGGCCGAGCCGTAGCCGCAGTGCTGCGTCTCCGGGTAGCCGACGACCGGGGTGTACACGCCTCCGTGCATGTCGTTGCACTGGTCCGGCGAGATGAACACGAAGTTGGGCGCGTACCGGGAGTTCAGGTCGCCCGCGAGGTCGGTGTACGGCTTCACGTTCGCCATCCGCTGCGGGTCGTTGCGGATGTCGTCGAACAGCACGAACGGGTTGTGCTTGGAGGCGTAGAGCTTGGTGCTCTCGCTCGGCCAGTAGTCGGTGAGCTTGTCGTTCGCGGGCATGGCCTCCATGTACGCGCCCCACGTGAGGTGGGCGTTCTCGAGCGAGTCGACCAGGTTCGTGTGGTCGAAGCGGTTGTTGGGGTCGTCGTTGTTGACGTCCCAGTTGGAGCCGCTCAGCGTCGCCACGTAGTTGGGCAGGCTCGGGTGCGTGACGCCGTAGTAGTGGGTGGCCACCGAGTAGGTGTCGGCCAGCGAGGTGATGTACGGCGCGTTGACGTCGCCGATCACGCCCTCCTTCGAGTGGTTCTCCAGCATGATCACGAACACGTGGTCGAGCCGGGTCGAGCCCGAGTCGTGCGGCGAGTCGTCACCGCGCCCGTTCGCCAGGGCGAACGGGGCGCTGATGAGCGCTGCGGTGACGGTCGCGGCGGCGGCGGCCGTGACGGCGGTCGTCGCGAGCCGCGAGCTGGGGCGGCGCAGATGCATGGTCTTCCCTTCGGCAGTGACTGCAGGGACCGGGCGATGACGCACCGGACGGGCCGAGAGTGGTCCCGGCTCGTGACTGCGCGGTGACGTCGGGGTGAACCTAGGGCGGCGGCGACGCCGCATCCAGACCCCCTGTCCGCAGCCCGGGCGAGGTCGCGACGGCGTCCCCGTGGTCGGCGCTCCACGGCCCCGCACGGTCCGGGCCGAGTCTTGGACGAGAAGCGGATCGATCTCCGGATTCCGTCCACCGCAGGGGTTTCGGCCCGGACATCACGGGAACGGCGCACCGGTACCCCAGCGACGGAGAGGACGTGGGATGCACCTGGGCAGGCGCAGGGAAGCGAAGGTCGTCGTGGTCACCGGCGCGAGCGGCGGCATCGGCCGTGCGGTCGTCCGCGGCCTCGGGGAGCGGGGCGTCTCCGTGGCGCTGCTGGCCCGGGGAGAGACGGGCCTGGCCGCAGCCGCGAAGGACGTGGAGGACGCCGGCGGCACTGCGCTGGTGCTGCCCACCGACACCTCGGACTCCGACCAGGTGATGAGCGCGGCGCGCACCGCGGAGCGCGAGCTCGGCCCCGTCGACGCGTGGATCAACGTGGCGTTCACGTCCGTGTTCGCCCGGTTCCCCGACATCACACCGTCGGAGTACCGCCGCGTCACCGAGGTGAGCTACCTGGGCTACGTATACGGCACCATGGCCGCCCTCCAGCTGATGCGTCCGCGCGACCGCGGCACGATCGTGCAGGTCGGCTCGGCCCTCGCCTACCGCGGCATCCCGCTGCAGACGGCGTACTGCGGCGCGAAGCACGCGATCCAGGGCTTCAACGAGTCCCTGCGCTGCGAGCTGCTGCACGAGAAGAGCGGCATCCGCACCACGATGGTGCAGATGCCGGCCGTGAACACGCCGCAGTTCTCGTGGGTGCTCTCGCGGCTGCCCAAGCACGCGCAGCCCGTGCCGCCCATCTACCAGCCCGAGGTCGCCGCGCGAGCCGTGCTGCATGCCATGGACCATCCGCGGCGACGCGAGTACTGGGTCGGCGCGTCCACCGCCGGCACGCTGGTCGCCAACGCCGTCGCGCCCGGGCTGCTCGACCGCTACCTGGCCCGCACCGGCTACTCCTCGCAGCAGGCCGACGACGTGCCGCCCTCGGACGAGGTCAACCTCTGGCAGCCGGTCGACGGCCGCGACGGCACCGACCACGGCGCCCACGGCGTGTTCGACCACCGGTCCAAGTCGCACAGCATCCAGTCGTGGGCGAGCCAGCACCACGGCGTGGTGGGCGCCGCGGCGGGTGTGGCCTCGGTGGCCCTGGCGTCGGTCGCCGTCGACGCCGGCCGGCGTGTGCTCGCCGGCGGTGGCCGATGACCTCGGCGACGCGCATCCGCTCGTTCGCGGTGCTGCGCGCCGCCTGGGGCGGTGCGCTGCTCGCGGCACCGGACCGGCTCTTCTGCGCGGCGAACGCCCATCAATACGACGAGCTCGGGGTGGCGGCAGCTCGCGTGCTCGGCGGGCGGGACCTCGTGCAGGGGCTGGTGACGGCGCTGCTGCCCAGGACCAGCGTGCGCCGGGCGGGTGCGGCGGTGGACGCCGTGCACGCCCTCAGCATGCTCGCCGTCGCCGCCACGCCGTCGGCCACCCGGCGAGCCGCGCTGGTGTCCGGACTCCTCGCGTCGGCCGAGCTGGGCATCGGCCTTCGCCTGGCCCGATAGGACGGAGGAACCCATGACGACCATCACGACAGGAATGACGGCCTCGGCCTCCGCAGCCGCAGGAACCCCGGTGCTGCCGGACGAGTCGCGCCGCGGCCGTGCGCTCGACCGCGAGACGGTCCTCGCCCGCCTGGCCGCCGCACGGCGGCGCCATCCGCGGCGTCCGCTGGTGCGGCTGGGCTGACCGTCAGGGCACCGCTGCTGCCGCCTCGCCGGCGGTGGCGAAGCGCGTGCCCGCGGCGACGAGCCCGGTGAGGAGCGAGTCGAGCATGGCCAGCCGTCCGGGCCGGCCGATGATCTGCGGGTGCATCGTGAGCACGGCGGTGCCCCCGACGCGGCGGTAGCCGTCGAGCTCCTCCTCCCACAGCGCCCGCACCTCCGCTGCGCTGCGGATCGTTCGGTCCCACGAGGCGAGGCTGAACCAGAAGTGCGGAGCGTCGTCGAGCGTCCAGTGCACGGGGACCTCGACGATGCGCCGTCCCTCGTGGCGGTAGGGCCGCACGTCGTCCATCAGGTTGGAGGAGTAGGCGAAGCCGTGGCGCTCGAGCAGGTCGAGCGTGACCGCGCTGAGCTCCCAGGACGGCGACCGGTAGCCGCGGGCCTCGGCGCCGAGGCCGTGCAGCACCTCGAGCCCGCGGAGCAGCTCGGCCTCCTCGGCCTCGGGGCCGAGCCGCGTGGGCGAGGTGTGCGTGTGGCCGTGGTGCCCCACCTCGTGGCCGGCGGCGACGACGGCCCGCACGGCCCCCGGATGGCGCTCGCCCACACGCCCCGGGACGAAGAACGAGGCGCGCACGCCGAGCCGCTCGAGCAGGTCGAGCAGCAGCGGGACCGCCACGCGCGGCCCGTAGGCGCCCTGCGACAGGACGCCCGGCCGGCCCGCGTTGGCCGGGTCCTCGCCGAGCCACACCTCCTCGGCGTCGAGGTCGAAGCTGACGACGACGGTGGGCTGCTGCGGCACGGGCACCTCGGGCGGACGGGGACGACGTCGGCACGCTAGCGGACCGACGGACGCGGGGCGGCGCAGCGCCGGTCAGGCCAGGCCCACCACCCGGCCGTCGACGAGGTCGATCCGGGTGGAGGCGGGGGTCGAGGGCAGGCCCGGCATCGTGAGCATGTCGCCGCACACCAGCACCACGAACTCGGCCCCGGCGGCCAGCCGCACCTCGCGCACGTCCACCGTGTGCCCGGACGGCGCGCCCCGCAGGGTGGGGTCGGTGGAGAACGAGTACTGCGTCTTCGCCACGCAGACGGGCAGGCCACCGAACCCGGAGTCCTGGAGCTCGTCCACGCGCGCGCGCACGGCCGCGGAGGCCGTGACGCCCGCCGCCCCGTAGACCCGCCGGGCCACCGTCTCGACCTTCTCCCACAGCGTGGCCTCGTCGGGGTAGACGAGCGTCATGGGCGTCGGGTCCTCGCAGGCGGCGACGACGGCGTCCGCGAGGTCGACGGCCCCGGCACCGCCGTCGGAGAAGTGGCTCGCGACGACCGCCGTGCTGCCCTGCTCCTGCACCAGCCGGCGCACCAGGTCGAGCTCGGCGTCGGTGTCGGTGCCGAACCGGTTGACGGCCACGACGCAGCGCAGGCCGTAGACCTCGGTCACCGTGCGGAGGTGGCGCTCGAGGTTGGCGAAGCCGCGCCGGACGGCGTCCACGTCCTCACGGCCGAGGTCGGCGAGGGCCACGCCGCCGTGCAGCTTGAGCGCCCGCACGGTGGCCACGAGGACGGCCGCCGTGGGCCGCAGGCCGGACGCTCGGCACATGATGTCGACGAACTTCTCCGCGCCGAGGTCGGAGCCGAAGCCCGCCTCGGTGACGACGTAGTCGGCCAGCTTGAGCGCCGCGCGGGTGGCGACGACGGAGTTGCACCCGTGCGCGATGTTCGCGAACGGCCCACCGTGCACCAGCGCGGGCGTGCCCTCGAGCGTCTGCACCAGGTTGGGCCGGAACGCGTCCTTGAGCAGCACGGCCATCGCGCCGTCGGCCCGCAGGTCGCGCGCGGTCACCGGCTTCCGCTCGCGGGTGTAGCCGACGACGATGTTCCCGAGGCGGCGCTTGAGGTCCTCGAGCGAGGAGGCCAGGCAGAAGATGGCCATGACCTCGCTCGCGACCGTGATGTCGAAGCCGTCCTCGCGCGGGTAGCCGTTGGCGGGGCCGCCGAGCCCGACGGCGATCCGGCGCAGCGCGCGGTCGTTGAGGTCGACGACGCGCTTCCACGTGATCCGGCGGACGTCGATCTCCAGCTCGTTGCCGTGGTGGACGTGGTTGTCCACCAGTGCGGCCAGCAGGTTGTTCGCCAGGCCGATGGCGTTGAAGTCGCCGGTGAAGTGCAGGTTGATGTCCTCCATCGGCACCACCTGGGCGTAGCCGCCCCCCGCCGCGCCGCCCTTCATGCCGAACACCGGGCCGAGCGAGGGCTCGCGCAGGCAGATCATCGCGTCGCGACCGGTGCGGCGCAGGGCGTCCCCGAGGCCGACCGTGGCCGTCGTCTTGCCCTCGCCCGCCGGCGTGGGGGAGATGGCCGTGACGAGCACGAGTCGGGAGACGTCGCGGTCCGGGAGGGAGTCGAGGTAGGCGAGGTCGAGCTTGGCCTTGAACCGGCCGTAGGGGTCGACCGCGTCCTCCGGGATGCCGAGGCGCTCGGCGATGCGCGAGACGGGCTCCAGCCGGGCGCCCTGCGCGATCTCGATGTCGGTGAGCACGTCCGCTCCTCCGCCGCGTCGTCGCGGCTCCGAGACCCGCGACCCGGGCGGGCGCCCGCGGCCGCGGCCGGGGCCGGTGGCCCCGACGACGGCACCGTAGCCCTCGACCGGACGTGAGGCGGGGCGGCGCGCGCACCGGAGATCCGGCGGCGGCACGGCCCGGCGGCGCCCGATCCTGCGGCGGACGCCGCGTCGCGCGCGACCGGCGCCCGCGGGTCCGCAGGTGCCGCGGTCGCATCCCGCCGACGCGGTGCGGGGCGCCGGTGTCGCGGCGGAGCGCCGTGACGGGACGTGATCTAGCAGACACGGGCCCGCGCGGACCGTGCATCCGGGGGATACGGCGGCCTTCGCCGGAGGCGCGGTGCGGTCACGAAAGCCGTTGTGCCGCAACGGATATCAGGATCGGGGGACCGTCGTGACCAGGACGTCGCCCGGCGAGCGACTGAAGTAAGGCTCGCCTGCGTGCATCAGGCCACACGCGTTGGGTGGTTCATCGTTGAACCAACGGTTCTAGCGTCCTTGCTGTCGGACAACGACACCAGAACTAGCAAGGGGGCAACACCATGAAGCGCAGGACTCTCGACCTCACGCTCGCGACAGTCGGACTGGTCGTGGCGATCGTCATGGCCATCGCCGGAGGCATCCTGCTGTACGCCGCGAACTTCACCCAGAACACGGTGACGGACGAGCTGACCGCACAGCAGATCTACTTCCCGCCGGCCGACCAGCTCGCCTCGCCCGAGCTGCAGAACCTCCAGCAGTACGCGGGCCAGCAGGTCACCACCGGGGCGCTCGCCAAGTCCTACTCGGACATGATCGCCGTCCACCTCGAGGGCGTCGCGGGCGGCAAGACCTACAGCCAGGTCTCCTCCGAGTACATCGCCTCGAACAGCGACCCGACCAAGCGCGACCCGGCCCTCGCCGCCCAGCGCCAGACGCTGTTCATGGGTGAGACCCTGCGCGGCCTGCTGCTCAACACCTACGCGTTCTCGATCTTCGGCACCATCGCCTTCATCGCCGGATGGGTCGCCCTCGGCGCCTCCGTGGCCCTCCTGGTCCTCGCCGGCATCGGCTGGTACCACGGCCGTCACGTGGACGCGAGCAAGATGGTCGGCGCGCCCTCGGTCGAGTCGATCCCTGCCTGACCTCCCGGACCTCACGGTCCCACCAGGTCGCACCGTCCCGAGGACCCCGGCAGCAGCCGGGGTCCTCGTGCGTCGGGTCCGGAACCCGGGCGGGCGGCCGTGGCGCCGGTCCTCACCGCCCGACGCCGGTCACGCACGACGAAGGCCGCCGACACGGAGTCGGCGGCCTTCGGTGGTTCGGGGTCGCTCAGTCGTCCTCGGGCCGCACCGGAGCGGGCTCGGCCAGCTTCGCGGTCTCGTCCTGGACGTCGAGGGCGAGGGGACGCAGCCGCGCCTCGTGCTCGCGGAAGTGGTGCCCGCAGAACAGCAGCTCGCCGCCCGCGGCGAGGGTGACCCGGACGTACGCCTGGGCGCCACAGCGGTCACAGCGGTCGAGCGCAGTGAGCGGTGTGGTCGGGCTCAGCGTGGGGGTCATCGGCTACCTCCTGGTCGGCCATCAGTCTCGCACGGTCCAACGACGAGCACCGCCCAGGGCGTCCCTGGTTCGCCTCCGGCGTAAGCCGATCGTGACCTGGATCACCCGGGCGCTCCAAGCCCATCCCGCGGCGTGTCGTGCGCGTCACCCTCCGCAGGCTCCCGCAGGTGGGGGGCCTGCGGACCGGTGTGCCGCGATCGTCACCCGGCCGTCACACGCCGGACACACGAGCGGCCCGGGTGCGCGTGTCGCGGCGTCCCCGCGGGGGTCCTGTCCCCGCGCGCGACTACCCTCGTGGCACGGCCGCGGGGCGCCTCCCGCCGCCGCGCCGGCGCTCGCGCCGGCCTCCCGCCGACCGTCCCCGGAGCGTGCCGCACCATGACCGCCCAGCCCGTCGCCGCCCGTGCCGGCAAGCCCTCGGGCGGCTACTCGGCCAAGCACCTGTCGGTGCTCGAGGGCCTCGACGCGGTCCGCAAGCGCCCCGGTATGTACATCGGCTCCACCGACGGCCGCGGCCTCATGCACTGCCTGTGGGAGATCATCGACAACTCCGTCGACGAGGCGCTCGCCGGCCATGCGACGAGCATCGACGTCGTGCTGCACGCGGACGGCTCGGTCGAGGTGCGCGACGACGGCCGCGGCATCCCGGTCGACGTCGAGCCCAAGACCCGGCTCACCGGCGTCGAGGTCGTCATGACCCGCCTGCACGCCGGCGGCAAGTTCGGCGGCGGCACCTACACCGCGTCCGGGGGCCTGCACGGCGTCGGCGCGTCCGTGGTCAACGCCCTCTCCGAGCGCCTCGACATCGAGGTCGACCGCGACGGCAAGGTGCACACCATGTCCTTCCGCCGGGGCGTCCCGGGCGTGTTCGACGGCGAGGGCCCGGACGCCCCGTTCACGAAGAAGTCGGGCCTCGTCGTGGCCGGGCGCGCCAAGAAGGGCGTCACCGGCACCCGCACGCGCTACTGGGCGGACCGCCAGATCTTCGTCAAGGACGCCGAGTTCGACCTCGAGGCCCTGCGCGCCCAGGCCCGCCAGAAGGCCTTCCTGGTGCCCGGCCTGAGCATCGCGATCCACGACGAGCGCGGGCCGGAGCCCACCACCGAGTCGTTCTGCTTCAAGGGCGGCATCACCGAGTTCGTCCACTTCCTCTGCCGCGACGAGGCGGTGAGCGGCGTCCTGCGGCTGAAGGGGTCCGGCCACTTCACCGAGACGGTGCCCGTGCTCGACGGCAAGGGGCACATGAGCACCCAGGACGTCGAGCGAGAGCTCACCGTCGACGTCGCCCTGCGGTGGGGCACCGGCTACGACACCGACATCCGGTCCTTCGTCAACATCATCGCCACCCCCAAGGGCGGCACCCACGTCGCCGGCTTCGAGCGGGCGCTCGTGAAGAGCGTGAACGAGGCGCTGCGGGCGCAGAAGGTGCTCAAGACCACCGAGGACAACGTCGTCAAGGACGACATCGTCGAGGGCCTGACCGCGGTGGTCACGGTGCGCCTGGCGGAGCCGCAGTTCGAGGGCCAGACCAAGGAGGTGCTCGGCACCCCTGCGGCCTCGCGCATCGTGGCGCACGTCGTGGGCAAGGAGCTCGGCCACTGGTTCGCCTCGCCGCCGCGCGGCGACAAGGCGATCGCCAAGAGCGTGCTGGAGAAGGTCGCCGGCGCGGCGCGCACGCGCATCGCGGCCCGGGCGCACCGCGACGTGCAGCGCCGCAAGAACGCGCTGGAGTCCTCCGCCCTGCCGGCCAAGCTCGCCGACTGCCGCAGCGACGACGTCGCCCGCAGCGAGCTGTTCATCGTCGAGGGCGACAGCGCGCTGGGCACCGCGAAGCTGGCGCGCAACGCCGAGCACCAGGCGCTGCTGCCCATCCGCGGCAAGATCCTCAACACGCAGAAGGCGTCCGTCGCGGACATGCTCAAGAACGCGGAGTGCGCCGCGATCATCCAGGTGATCGGCGCCGGCTCGGGCCGCACGTTCGACCTGGCCCAGGCGCGCTACGGCAAGGTCATCCTGATGTCGGACGCCGACGTCGACGGCGCCCGCATCCGCTGCCTGCTGCTCACCCTGGTGCACCGCTACCTGCGCCCGCTGCTCGAGGACGGCCGGGTCTACGCCGCGGTGCCGCCGCTGCACCGCTTCGAGGTGACCTCCCCGGGCGGGAAGAAGAACGAGATCGTCTACACCTACAGCGAGGAGGAGTACCGCGCCGTCCTGGCCGACCTCACCGCGAAGGGCCGCACCTTCCGCACGCCGCAGCGCTACAAGGGCCTCGGCGAGATGGACGCCGCGCAGCTGCGCGAGACCACGATGGACCCGGCCACCCGCACCCTGCGGCGGATCACCATGTCGGAGGTCGACGCCGCCACCGAGGTCTTCGACCTGCTCATGGGCACCGACGTCGCGCCGCGCAAGGAGTTCCTGGTCGACGGCGCGGCCCGACTCGACCGGGCGCGCATCGACGTCTGAGCGCGTCGGGCCGCGGCCGCGCCCGGCCCGGGCTACGGTCGGAGCGAGGGAAGGAGCGTCCGGTGAAGCGCCCGCACGACGTCCGCTGGTTCCGCCTCCGGCTGCTGTGCGTGGTCGGCGTCCTCGCCCTGCTGGTGGTGGAGGCGCTGGGTCACGTCAGCCCGCTGGTGCTCAGCGTGCAGGCCCTGCTCGTGGTCGGGATCGTGGTCACGAGCGTGCTCGACTCCCGCGACCTGCGCCGGCGCGGCGACACCGCCTCCTGAGCCCGCCTCAGCCCAGCGCCAGCACCTCGCGCAGGCCGGCCACCGAGCCGGCCGGGTCCGTGGTGTCGAACCGGTAGGCCTGCAGGCCGGCGGCCCGGGCGCCCTCGACGTTCACCGTGAGGTCGTCCACGAACAGCACGCGCTCCGGCGCGACGTCGAGCAGCTCGACCGCGGTGCGGTACGCCTGCTCCTCCGGCTTGCGGACGCCGGTGTCGAGCGAGTCGATGACGCGCTCGAAGAACCCGGAGTACTCCCACGTGCGGCGCCAGCCCTCCCCGAGGAACTTGGTGGCGTCGTTGGTCAGCACGGCCTGGCGGTAGCGGCGCGGGATGTCGGCCAGCAGGTCGAGCACCACGGGCCGGCCGCGCCCGTCCCAGCCCAGCTCGCGCAGCGCGTCGTAGATGGACAGGTCCGGCACCGTGCGCCGGGCCAGCACCTCGATGTCGCGCCAGTAGTCCGGCTCGTCGCGCTTGCCGCTGTCGACGGCGTCGTACTCGGGGTCGCCGTCGGGTGCGAACGGCCCGCGCGGCAGCGACCCGGCCGGCAGCCCGGCGTAGGCCTCGAGCTCGCCGAACCGCTCGAACGGCGACTGGTAGAGCACCTGCCCGATGTCCCACAGCACCACGTCCACGCCGGTCACCGACCTACCTCCTCGTCCTCCCGTGCGGCCCGGCCGGCCGTCACTCCTCGCCCCGGGCGTGCGCCAGGAGCACCTCGCGCAGGCTGCGCGCCGGGGGACCGTCCGGCACGGTGACCTCGAGCTCGTCGCCGACGACGCTCACCTCGTACCGTGCCAGCCCCTCGCCCCGGGTGTCGTGGCGGGCGCCCGACCTGAGATCGAACTGCCAGAGATGCGCGGGGCAGGTCACGACGCCGTCGCGCACCACCCCGTCCGCCAGCGACGTGCCGCGGTGCGGGCAGCCGTCGGCCACGGCGTGGGGGACGCCGTCCACCAGCGCCAGGAGCACCGCGCAGCCGCCCACCTCGACCCGGAGCCGACCCGGCCCGGCCAGTGCGGCAGCGCTCACCCGTGCGGTCGCCACGCGTGCCTCCTCGTCCCCGGTGCCGTGCTCAGGACGGGAACTGGATGACGACGGCCTTGGACTCGGTGAAGAACTCCTCGGAGTAGGCGCCGCCCTCGCGCCCGATGCCGGAGTCCTTCATGCCCCCGAAGGGGGCCCGAAGGTCGCGCACGAAGAAGCAGTTGACCCACATCGTCCCCGTGCGGACCTCCCGCGCGACGCGGTGCGCGGTGTCGAGGTTGGTGGTCCACACCATGCCGGCGAGCCCGTAGCGGTTGTCGTTGGCGAGCGCGATCGCCTCGTCCACCGTGTCGAACGGCACCACGACCTGCACGGGGCCGAAGATCTCCTCCTGGGCGATGCGCCAGGAGTTGTCGACGTCGGCGAACACGGTGGGCTCCACGAAGTTGCCGCGGGCCAGGGCGCCGTCGGTGACCCGGTGGCCGCCGGTCATGAGCTTGCCGCCCTCGGCCTGCCCGAGCTCGAGGTAGCCGAGCACCTTGTCGAGATGCTCGGTGGAGACCAGCGGCCCGATCTGCGTGGCGGCCTCGCGCGGGTCGCCCACCACGAGCGACTCGGCGGCCTCGACGTAGCGGGCCAGGAACTCGTCGTAGACGGAGCGCTGCACCAGCAGCCGCGACCCGGCGAGGCAGACCTCGCCCTGGTTGCGGAAGATGCCGTCGATCGTCCCCCTGACCGCGAGGTCCATGTCGGCGTCCTCCATCACGATGCTCGCGCTCTTGCCGCCGAGCTCGAAGGAGACGCGCTTGAGGGTCGCGGCCGCGTTGGCCATGATGATCCGCCCCGTGGCGCTCTCCCCGGTGAAGGTGACCAGGTCGACGCCGGGGCTCGTGGTGAGCCGCTCGCCGGCCGCGTCCGGGCCGAAGCCCTGCACCACGTTGAGCACGCCCTCGGGCATGCCGGCGTCGGCGAAGCACTGGGCCAGCAGGGACGCGGTGACCGGCGACTGCTCCGCGGGCTTGAGGACCACGGTGTTGCCGAACGCCAGCGCCGGGGCGACCTTCCAGGACTCCAGCATCATGGGGAAGTTCCACGGCGAGATGCAGGCCGAGACCCCGACGGGCTCGCGCAGGGTGTACGTGAGCACCTTGTCCCACGGCCGGGGGAAGGCCTCGGTGTGCTGCTGCTCGGCGAAGTCGGCGAAGAAGCGGAAGTTGTACGCCGTGCGCGGCACGTCCTTGGTGCGGCACTCGCTGATGGGCTTGCCCATGTCGAGCGTCTCCCAGAGCGCGAGCTCGTCGAGCCGCTCCTCGATGAGGGCCGCGGCGCGGTGGATGATGCGCCGCCGCTCGGCGGGCGACATCCGCGGCCACGGGCCCTCGTCGAAAGCGCGCCGTGCGGCCGCGACGGCGCGGTCGGCGTCGGCGGTCGACCCCTCCGCCACGGTGGCCACGACCGAGTTGTCGATGGGGGACACGGAGTCGAAGGTGGCGCCGTCGAGGGAGTCCACCCACTGCCCGTCGATGAAGTGGCGGACCGCGCGGGGCTGGTCGACGAGGGGCGCGGAGGTCATGGCTGGGTTCCTTCCGGGGCGGGTGGCTGGGGGGCCCGGGCGACGGAGTAGGGGACGCCGCCGACGCCCCAGTCCTCGCCGGTGATCTCGTAGATGGCGACGCGGATGCGGTCGCGAGGGGTGCCCGTGGCCTCGGCCATGGCGTCGGTCAGGCCGGAGATGAGCGCGTGCTTCTGCTCCACGGTGCGGCCCTCGACCATGGTCACCTGGATGAGCGGCATCGTCGGACCTCCTTAACGGCAGGCGAGCTCGACGGAGCCGAGCCGGTCGAAACGGGCCACGACGGTGTCGCCCGGCGCAACGGGGATGGCCTCGGTCATCCCGCCCGCCATGACGACGTGACCCGCCTCGAGCCCCTGGTCGCGCCGCGCGAGCGCACGCACCAGCCAGGCCACCGCCGTGGCCGGGTGGCCCATGACCGCGGCGCCGGCGGCGGTGGACACCAGCTCGCCGTTGCGCTCGAGCACGCAGCCGGTGAGGCGCAGGTCGATGCCGTAGGGGTCGAGCGCGGTGCCGCCCAGCACGAAGCCGGCCGAGGACGCGTTGTCGGCGGTGACGTCGTCGAAGGTGAAGGAGTAGCCCGCGTAGCGGGAGTCCAGCACGTCGATGGCCCCGAAGCAGGCCTCGGTCGCGGCGAGCACCTGGGCGGCGGTGACGTCCGGACCCTCGAGGTCGCGCCCGAGCAGGAACGCGATCTCCGGCTCGACCCGGGGCTGGATGAACCGCTCGCAGTGCAGCGCCGCACCCGTGTCGAGCGCCATGTCGGCGGTGAGCCAGCCGTAGAGCGGCCGGTCGACCTTCATCTGGCGCTGCTTGGCGGCACTGGTCAGCCCGAGCTTCGCGCCGACGACGGCGTGACCCGCCTCGACGCGGGCGCGCACCACGGCCTCCTGCACCAGTAGGGCGGTGTCCTCGTCGAGCTCCATGCTCGCCGACAGCGGCTCGAGGGCGCGGCGCTCGCTGACCGCGCCGAGCAGCCGGTCGACGAAGGGCGCGATGTCGCTCACGACGCCGTCGCCTCCGCGTCGGCGTGCGCCCCGGCGAGCTCGAGCGCGACGTCGATGATCATGTCCTCTTGGCCGCCGACCACCTTGCGCCGACCGAGCTCGAGCAGGATGTCGGCCTGCGAGACGCCGTAGCGCTCGGCCGCACGCTGCGCGTGCAGCAGGAACGACCCGTAGACCCCGGCGTACCCGAGCAGCAGGCCGGCGCGGTCGACCACCTGCTGGCGGCTCATGAGCGGCCGGGTGACCTCCTCGGCGACGTCCATCAGCTTCAGCACGTCGACGCCGGACTCGATGCCGTTCTTCTCGCACACGGCCGCGAGGATCTCGGTGGGGCAGTTGCCGGCGCCCGCGCCGAGGCCGGCGCTGGTGCCGTCGAGGTTGCGCGCCCCCTCCTCGTAGGCGGCGATGCTGTTGGCCACGGCCAGCGACAGGTTCTGGTGGGCGTGCACCCCGAGCGGTACGTCGATGCCGCCCACGATCTCGGCCACGCGGGCCCGCACCTCGTTCGTGGTGAGCGCGCCCGCGGAGTCCGCGAAGTAGACGGTGTCCGCGCCGTAGGACTCGAGGAGGCGGGCCTGCTGGAGCAGACCCTTCGGGTCGTTCATGTGGGCCATCATGAGGAAGCCGACGGCCTCCATGCCGAGGTCCTTGGCGGCCTTGATGTGCTGCTCGGTGATGTCGGCCTCCGTGCAGTGCACGGCGATGCGGGCCACGCCCACGCCGAGGTCGCGCACCCGCTTGAGGTCGTCGACGGTGCCGATGCCGGGCACGAGCAGGCAGGCGATCTGGGCCTGCGTGGTGGCCCCGACGGCCGCCTCGACCAGGGCCAGCTCGTCCACCTTGCTGAAGCCGTAGTTGAACGACGAGCCGCCGAGCCCGTCGCCGTGGGCCACCTCGATGACCTGGACGCCGGCGGCGTCGAGCCCGCGGACGATGGCGACGACCTGGTCGACGTCGTACTGGTGCGAGATGGCGTGCGAGCCGTCGCGCAGCGTGGAGTCGATGAGGCGGAAGTCCCGCGTCACCTCGGTGCGGCCGGTGTCGGGAGCGGTGCTCATGCCGCGACCTCCTGGTGGGACGCGATGGCCTCGCCGACGCGCACTGCGGCGGCGGTCATGATGTCGAGGTTGCCGGCGTAGGTGGGCAGGTAGTCGCCCGCGCCCTCCACCTCGAGGAGGATCACGACGCGGTGCGGCACGAGGCCGCCGGGGGTGTTGAACGGGCCCTCCTCGATCACCGGGCGCTGCTTGAGCCGGTAGCCGGGGACGTAGCGGGCGACGTCGGCGACCATCGCCTCGATCGAGGACAGCACGGCCGCGTGGTCGGTCCCCTCAGGCAGCCCGCAGAACACGGTGTTGCGCATGAGGATCGGTGGCTCGGCCGGGTTGAGGATGATGATGGCCTTGCCGATCTCGGCACCGCCGATCTCCTCGAGCGCCTTCGCCGTCGTGCGCGTGAACTCGTCGATGTTCTGCCGCGTGCCCGGCCCGGCCGAGCGGGACGAGACCGCCGACACCATCTCCGCGTAGGGCACCCGGGTGACCCGGCTGACGGCGGCGACCATCGGGGTGGTTGCCTGGCCGCCGCAGGTGACCATGTTGATGTTCGGCGCGTCGAGGTGCTCCTCGAGGTTGACCGCGGCGATGACCTTGGGTCCGCGCGCCGCCGGAGTCAGGTCGATGGCACGGATGCCCAGCTCGGCGAGCACCTTGGCGTGGCGCACGTGCACGTAGGCGCTCGTGGCGTCGAACACCATGCGCACGGAGTCGGGGTGCTCGCGCACCCAGTCGATCCCGGTGTGCGGCGCCTCGTAGCCCCGGGCGCGGGCGCGGGCCAGGCCCTCGCTGTCGGGGTCGATCCCGATCAGCGCGACCAGGTCGAGCGAGGGGGAGCGCTCGATCTTGTACATGAGGTCGGTGCCGATGTTGCCGGAACCGATGATGGCGACGGGAAGTCCCACGGCGAGGCCTCTCAGACGATCCGGACGGTGACGGGGCCGAGCCGGTCGAACTCGGCGCGGTAGGTCTCGCCGGCGGCGACCGGCACCGCGGCGTGGAGGGCTCCGGTCATGACGATCGAGCCGGAGGGGAGCGAGGCGCCCAGCGGGTGCAGCGTGCGCACCAGCCAGGCGACCGCGGCGGCGGGGTTGCCCAGCGCCGCGGCGCCGGCGCCCGTGGCGATGACCTCGCCGTCGCGGGTGAAGACCATGCCGGTGAGCAGGAGGTCGACGTCGGCCACCGGGACGACCCGCCCGGCGACGACGATGGCCCCGCTGCTGGCCATGTCCGCCACCGTGTCGGGGAGCTTGATCCGCCAGTCGGCGACGCGGCTGTCCACGAGCTCGATCGAGGCGACGACGCCCTCCGTCGCGCGGAGCACGTCGAGCGGGGTGCAGTCGGGCCCGGACAGCTCGGCCCCCAGCACGAGGGCGATCTCGGCCTCGAGGCGGGGCGCGATGTAGTCGGCCGCGGCGACGGCGGCGCCGTCGAGGTGCACGTGCGAGGCCATCACCGGAGCGAAGTCGGGGGAGTCCACGCCGAGCAGCTGCTGCATCGGCTTGCTGGTGAGGCCGAGCTTGTAGCCGACGACGCGGTCGCCGTCCTCGAGGTAGCGCCGCACGACGCCCTGCTGCACGAGGTACCCGTCCTCGAGCGTGAGGTCCGGGTCGGCCTCGGTGAGCGGAGGCACCGGCACGCGGGTGCGCCGGGCCTCGTAGAGCGCGGCGGCGAGCTCGTCGGCGCGCTCGGCGGACAGGGTCATCGGGTACCCTCCTGACGGGCGGCGGGCTCGACCCAGCCCAGCCGCCGGCTGATCGCGGCCGCGGCCTCGGTCACCGGCCGCACGTAGCGGCGCAGCGTCGCGCCCTCCATGCGCTGGATCGGGCCGGCGATGGACAGCGCGGCCACCACGGTGCCGCGCAGGTCGCGGATCGGGGCGGCGATCGACGCCACTCCGAGCTCGGTCTCGTTGACGTTCTCGGCCCATCCCTGCACCAGCACCTGGTGCAGCTGCACGCGCAGGGAGGCCTGGTCGGCGATCGTGTACTGCGTCTTGCGCGGCAGGCGCCAGCCGGAGAGCACCCGGTCGAGCTCGGCCTGGGGGAGGTGCGCGAGGAGCACCTTGCCCGTGGAGGTGCAGTGCGCGTCGTTGCGGTGGCCCACGCGGCCGAAGAGCCGGATCGTGTGCGGCGACTCGCGGCGCTCGACGTAGACCACGTGGCGGCCGTCGAGCACGGCGATCTGCACGGTCTCCTTGGTGAGGTTGCGCAGCTGCTCGATCACCGGGTTCGCCGCGGTGTGCAGGTCGATCGCGGACTGCACGCTCGCTCCGAGCTCGTGCATGGTGAGCGCGAGCCGGTAGCAGCCGGTGTCCGGGTCCTGCTCGAGGAGCCGCTCGACGGTGAGCGTGTGGAGCAGCCGGTGGGTCGTGCTCTTGCCCAGGCCGAGCCGGCGGGACAGCTCGCTGACGCCGATCTCCCGGTCCCCCTTGCCGAACTCCTTGAGCAGGCGGGCGGCGTTGCTCACCGACGCGAGCACCTGCGTGTCGCCCAGCGGGCGCAGCTCCCGGTCGGTCATGTCAGCGCCCCGCCGGGTGGGGGACCTCGGACGGCGCGCGCAGCGCCGCGACGAGGGCGGCGCGCACGGCGTCGTCGTCGGCCTCGGAGTCGGCGCAGACGGCCGAGAGGCGCTCGTCGCGCGGTGCGAGCTGAAGTGCGAGCAGGCGCGCGGCCCGGTGCAGGCCGAGCCGGTCGGCGACGGCGTACTCGTCGGCGATCTCGCCCCGGGAGCCGCCGCCGGAGCGGGCGCGGATCGTGTCGTGGTCGTGGAAGGCCGCTGCGTGCTGGTTGGCCAGTGCCGTCCCGGCGTGCTGCGCGTGGTGCGCCGAGAGGCCGGCGCCCGGCGAGACCGACAGGTGGTAGACGACGTCGGGGACGCCGAGCACCTCCCGCACGGCCGCGGGCTGGGGCCCGTCGCTCTCGTCGACGGCGCCCAGGGCGGGCACCACGATGGGGTCGAAGAACCGCAGCGTCCACTCGAGGCCCGGCAGGGAGCCGGGGACGGCGACCTCCGGCCCGGCCGGGGGCGCGAGCGGCGCGGTGGTGGCCAGCACGTGCAGGTGGCGCACCCCCACGGCCAGCACGGTCACACGATCCACCTGGAGGAGCGGCAGGGATCCGCGCTCGCCCACGGGCAGGTGCCGTGCCTGGTCCAGGTAGGCGCCGTGCAGCGCGGACACGAAGCCGGCCATGGCCTCGCGGAGCTGCCCGGGGTCTGCGGTCATGGCTCGGACGCTACGTCACCAACGTCCCGCATGGCGGCACATCGGTCCGATGTGCGGGACAGCACCGCCTACCTTCGCCGCCATGGGCATCCTGCGGCTCGGCCACGTCGACGTGACGGTCACGGACCTCGATCTCGCGACCGCCTACTACACCGAGGTGATGGGTCTCGTCGTCGTCGAGCGCGACGCGGACTCGGTCTACCTCAAGTGCTGGGACGAGACCGACCACCACTCGCTGCGCCTGGTGTACGCCCCGCGGGTGGGCTTCGACCTCATGAGCTTCAAGGTCGAGCGCGAGGACGACCTGTCCGACCTGGAGAACGCGGTGTCCCGCTACGGCTTCCCCGTGCAGCGGGTCTCGAAGGGCGAGTCCGTGGGCCAGGGCGAGTCGATCCGGTTCGCCACGCCGTCCGGGCACGTCATGGAGCTGGTGCACGACGTCGAGAAGGTCGGCGGCCTGCTGCCCAAGGTGAACCCGGCGCCGTTCGTCACCGGGGTGCCGGGGATCGCCCCGCCGCGGATGGACCACCTGCTGGTGACGGCCGAGGAGGTCGGCGAGGCGACGACCTTCTACACCAACGTGCTGGGCTTCCGCGTCACCGAGCAGCTCCTCGACGGCAACGGCCACCAGATCGGCACCTGGATGGAGCGGTCGCACTCCCCGCACGACCTCGCCGTGGTGGCCGGCCCCAACGGCGGGCTGCACCACTTCGCGTTCTGGCTCGACGACTGGGAGGCGGTCCGCAAGGCCGCTGACACCCTCGCCTACAACGGCATCCAGATCGACGTCGGCCCGACGCGACACGGGGTCACCCGCGGATCCACGATCTACTTCTTCGACCCGCTCGGGACCCGCAACGAGGTGTTCACCGGCGGGTACCGGCCCGACCCCGACTTCCCCACGATCACCTGGACCGAGGACAACATCGGGCGCGCCGTCTTCTACTACGAGGGCGAGCTCAACGACCGCTTCATGAAGGTGCACACCTGATGGGCATCCTGCGACTGAGCCACGTGGAGGTCCGCGTCCCGGACCTCGAGCTCGCCACCGCCTACTACTGCGAGGTCGTCGGCCTCGTGGAGACCGCCCGCGAGAGCGAGCGGGTGTTCCTCAAGAGCTGGGACGAGCACCAGCACCACTCCGTCGTCCTCACCTGGGAGCCCACCCACGGGCTGAACCACTTCGGCTTCAAGGTCACCGACGCCGAGGACCTCGACGTGTACGCCGCGCGGCTCAAGGAGGCCGGCGTCGACGTCACCCGGTACGCGCCGGACGAGTGGGCCCCCGGCCACGGCGCCGCGATCCGCTTCACCCTCCCGAGCGGGCACTCGATGGAGCTCGTGCACGGGATGCAGCAGGTGGGCAACCTGCTCCCGCTCACCAACCCGCCGCCCAAGCCGCTGGGCCTCGTCGGCATCGCCCCGCCCCGGCTCGACCACCTGTTCCTCACCGCCGAGGACGTCGGGGGCATCACCGACTTCCTGGTGGAGGTGCTCGGCTTCCGGGTGACCGAGCAGGTGCTCGGCGACGACGGGTTCCGCATCGCCACGTGGCTCGAGGTCTCCCACGCCAGCCACGACATCGCGCTGGTCACGGGGCCCAACGGCGGACTGCACCACTTCGCGTGGGCGGTCGAGGACTGGACGGCGATCCGCGACGCCGCGGACATCTGCGCCTACCACGGGGTGCGCATCGAGACGAACCCCACGCGGCACGGCGCCACGCGCGGCCACTGCCTGTACTTCTTCGACCCGGTCGGCAACCGCAACGAGGTGTTCACCGGCGGCTACTGGGTCGACCCCGACGACGAGCCGACGATCTGGACCGAGGCGGAGATGGGCCGGGCGCTCTTCTGGTACGACGGCGTGGTCAACCAGCGGTTCCTGACGGTGCACACGTGACCGCCGTCCAGGAGCCGGAGGCCGGCCCCACCCTGCCCCGCACCGAGCGCCCGGACGCGCCGGCCTACCTCGCGCGCTACCTCGAGCGCGCCGGCCGCAGCGTCACCCACGAGGAGGCGGCCGACGACGCGACGCCGCTCTACCTGCGCCGCTTCCGCGAGCGGCGGGAGAACGTCGACCCCTTCGAGTCGCGGGTCCCCAGCTACGACGGCCAGCAGATCAACACCACCCGCGGCTGGGCGGAGGTCACCCGCACGAAGGAGATCGTCCCCGAGCGCCGCGAGCAGGCCGCGCAGGTCGCCACCGACGTCTACTTCGTGCGTCACGGTGAGACTCAGGGCTACAGCTCGGAGTCCGGGCTGACGCCGCTGGGGTCGTGGCAGTCCCACCGGCGGGGCCAGGAGATCGCCCGCCGCGTGCTGGACGGCCACACGGTGCGCATCGCCTGCGCCGACACCAACCGGGCGCGCCAGACCGCCGAGCACCTGCGGCGCGGGCTGCTCGACGGCATGAGCCTGTTCGGCCGCGAGGCGACCGTCGGCGAGATCGTCGCCTACCGCGAGTTCCAGAACTTCGGGGTCGCGACGCCCGAGGGGCTGCGCGACGTCACATCGGCCTTCCGCCTCTACGCGAAGGAGCTCGAGGCGTTCGAGCGCACCTCGATGGGCGAGCGGCCCGGGTGGCTGGTGGAGATCGACCGGTTCTGGAAGATCCAGAACGGCGGAGGCGACCCCATCACCCACTGGCTCACCATGCCGCTGCTGCACTTCGAGCCCCCTGTCTCGGCCGTGCGCCGGTTCTGGGCCGGGCTGCTGCGCATCCACCGCGAGACGCCGGGCAACTCCGTCGTCGTCACGACCCACTCGGGTCCGATCCGCGCCTTCGCCACCTGGGCGATGGGCTACGACCCCGGCGAGCCGTTCAACACCGAGTTCGTCCGGGTCCGCCTCATCGACGGCGGCGTCACGGCGCTCGTCCTCTACCGCAACCGTGTGCAGGAGGTGCAGGTGCCCGACCTGGACTCGCTCCCCGACTGGTGGTCCGGCACCGCGACCGGCCGCGACGTCGCCGAGGAGGTCCGATGACGACGATCAGCTGGTTCGAGAGCTACTGGGCCGGGATGAAGAGCGAGGTGGGCGGCAAGGCCGCGAGCCTCGGCGAGATGACCGGCGCCGGCCTCCCGGTGCCGCCCGGCTTCGCGATCACCACCAACGCCTACCGCCGGGCCCGCGACGAGGCCGACCTCGACGCCCAGGTCGCCCGGCTGCTGTACGGCATGGACGTCAACGACACGGACTCGGTCACGCAGCGCTGCGCGGAGATCCGGCGCCTGATCGAGACCATGCCCATCCCCGAGGGGATCGAGCTGCAGATCCGGGGCGCCTACCTCGAGCTCGGCGCGCGTGCCGGCACCAAGGAGGTGCCCGTCGCGGTGCGCTCCTCGGCCACCTCGGAGGACTCGCCCGACGCGTCGTTCGCGGGCGAGCACGACACCTACCTGTGGGTGCGCGGCGTCGAGGACGTCATCGACGCCGTGCGCCGCTGCTGGGCCAGCCTGTTCACCGACCGCGCCACCTGCTACCGGGTGGAGATGGGCTACGACCACCGCTCGGTCGAGATGTGCGTCGTCGTCCAGAAGATGGTGCACCCCAAGGCGGCCGGGGTGGCGTTCACCCTCGACCCGACCAACGGCGACCGCTCGCAGGTGGCGATCGACGCCGCGTGGGGGTTCGGCGAGGGCGTGGTGGCCGGGGAGGTCACCCCGGACAACTACCGCGTCGACAAGGTGATGCTCGACGTCACCAAGCGCGTCGTGAGCAGCAAGACCCACGAGTACGTGCTCACCGACCACGACTCCGTCGAGAAGGTGGAGACCGCGCCGGACCGGGTGGACGCGCCCTGCCTGACCGACACCGAGATCAAGGCGATCGCCAAGCTGGCCAAGACAGCCGAGCGGCACTACGGCTGCCCGCAGGACATCGAGTGGGCCGTCGACCTCGACCTGCCGGAGGGCGAGAACATCATCCTGCTGCAGTCGCGGCCGGAGACGGTATGGAGCAAGAAGGGCCCGAGCGCCGTCGTGGCGCCCGGGTCCGCACCCGGCGACTTCATGTCGAGCATCGTCTCGACGCTGATGTCGCCGCTGCACTCCAAGGGGGCGGGGAGTTCCTGACCGACTCCCCGTGCACGCCAACCACCGAGACCGCCGCGACGGAGCGGCAGTCACCCCAGGGACGGACCGCGAGGACCGTCGAGAAGGAGAGGGCATGGCTGGGAAGTTCCCGCTCCCGTCGGAGATCACCACTCCGCCCGGAGCCGAAGGCTGGCAGGAGCTCTACGCGTACTCCTCCACGTGCAGTCCGGCACGCGCCGAGTACGAGGACTCCATGTTCTGGTTCCAGGACGGCGTCCACTGGCCCAAGCCCCTGCTGCCCTGGGACGCGTCGTTGATGGAGGTCGCGATCGTCGCGCTCTCGCAGTACAACACGCGTCACCTCCTCGTCCCACCGGCGAACGGGATCGACTTCCGCATCGTCAACGGCTACACGTACCTCTCGCCGGTGCCGGCCCCCGAGGCCGACATCCCCGCCCGCGCCGAGCAGTTCATGCAGCGCGCCGGCCACTACTTCGTGAACTGGAACCAGCTCTACGAGAACTGGCTGGTCAAGATCCGCGACCTGGTGAAGGGCATGGAGGCCCTGGAGTTCTCGCCCCTGCCCGACGTCGAGCCGCTCGAGGTCGTGACCTCGGGCGCCGGCAAGGGCGCCGGCGGCCAGATCCAGGCGAACTACCTCGAGCTGCTGAACTCCGCGAGCACCCTGTGGCAGTACCACTTCGAGTTCCTCAACCTGGGGTACGCCGCCTACCTGGACTTCTTCGGCTTCTGCAAGCAGGCGTTCCCGGGCATCTCCGACCTCGCGATCGCCAAGATGGTCGCCGGTGTCGAGGTCGACCTCTTCCGCCCCGACGAGGAGCTCAAGCGGCTGGCCCGCATGGCCCTCGACACGGGCGTGGCCGAGGCCTTCTCGCTCGGCGACGTCACGGCGACCTGCGAGGCGCTGAAGTCCTCGGGCGAGGCGGGGCAGGCCTGGATCTCCTCCTTCGAGCAGTCGGCCGAGCCGTGGTTCAACTTCTCGACCGGCTCCGGCTTCTCCAGCCAGGACAAGATCTGGATCGAGAACGTCGAGATCCCGTTCGAGTTCATCCGCGGCTACATCGACAAGCTGCGCTCGGGCGCCGACATCGCGCGGCCCACCGAGGCGATCTCGGCCGAGCGCGACCGGATCGTCGCCGAGTACACCTCGCTGCTCGCCAGCGACGAGGACCGCGAGGCCTTCCACGGCAAGCTCGGCCTCGCCCGCGTGGTGTTCCCGTACGTCGAGAACCACAACTTCTACGTCGAGCACTGGAGCCACTCGGTCATCTGGCGCAAGATGAAGGACATCGGCGGCGTGCTCGCCAAGGAGGGCTTCCTCGAGGAGCCCGAGGACATCTTCTACCTCAAGCGCCACGAGGTCCCCGACGCACTGTTCGACCTCTACCACTCGTGGGCGGCGCCCGCCCCGCCGCGCGGCCCGTCGTACTGGCCCCCGCTGGTGGCCAAGCGCAAGCAGATCCTCACCGCCCTCGAGCAGTGGAAGCCGACGCCGGCGCTCGGCACGCCGCCGGAGGTCGTCACCGAGCCGTTCACGATCATGCTCTGGGGCATCACCTCCGACTCCATCGCCAACTGGCTGGGCGGCGGGGCCGGCGAGGACGGGTCGCTGTCCGGGATGGCCGCCTCGCCCGGCGTCGTCGAGGGCCCGGCCCGGGTGATCTTCGGCCCGGACCAGATCAACGAGGTGCAGGAGGGCGAGATCCTCGTGGCCCCGCTCACCGCGCCGAGCTGGGCGCCGATCTTCGGCAAGATCCAGGCCACCGTCACCGACACCGGCGGGATGATGAGCCACGCCGCGATCGTGTGCCGCGAGTACGGTCTGCCGGCCGTGACCGGCACCGGCTTCGCCACCTCCACCATCAGGACCGGGCAGCGCATCCGCGTCGACGGGTCCAACGGCAAGGTCACCGTCCTCGACTGAGGACACCCTGTCCCGCCTGGGGGGCCGACGCGGCCTCCCGGGCGGGACGCTCCGGCACACTGCGAACGACGGCCAGACCTGCGTCCAGTCCGAAGGGAACACGAGATGCTCACGGTGGAGCAGAACAACGAGCTCACCCAGATCGGCCCGGGAACGCCCATGGGCGAGCTGCTCCGGCGGTACTGGTACCCCATCGCCTTCGAGCAGGACTTCGACGACGTGCCCTCGCGCACCGTTCGGCTGCTCAGCGAGGACTGGACCCTCTACAAGACCCCGAGCGGCAAGTACGGGATCATCGGCGAGAAGTGCGCGCACCGCCGCGCGTCGCTCACCTACGGCGTCGTGCACGAGGACGGCATCCGCTGCGGATACCACGGGTGGAAGTTCGGCTTCGACGGCACGTGCGTCGAGCAGCCGGCCGAGGCCGACAACCAGAACTTCCGCGACCGCGTGACGATGAAGTCGGGCAAGGCGCAGACCATGGGCGGCATGGTGTGGGTGTACGTCGGGCCGGACCCGGCGCCCGAGCTGCCGCGCTTCGACGTGTTCGTGAAGGACGGCGTGCGCGACGTCGGCTACACCACGATCCCGTGCAACTGGCTCCAGATCATGGAGAACTCCGTCGACCCGCACCACGTCGAGTGGCTGCACGGCTACTACTTCAACTTCGTCGGCGAGACCCAGGGGTTCGAGGCGCCCAAGGCGTTCCAGAAGCGCCACATCAAGACGGGCTTCGACGAGATGGAGTGGGGGATCCTCAAGCGCCGCGTGCTGGAGGGCTCCACCGAGGAGAACGACGACTGGAAGATCGGCCACCCGCTGGTGTTCCCGTTCTACATGCGCGTGGGCGGCGCCTACATCGACCAGATGCAGATCCGCGTGCCCATCGACGAGACCCACACCTGGAAGCTCTTCTACTCCACGCACAACCCCGGCGAGCTGCTCACGACGCAGGAGCGCCCCCACGTCTACGAGTACCTGTGGAAGGACGAGCAGGGCCGGTTCATCACGGACTACATCGAGGGCCAGGACATCATGGCCTGGGTGTCGCAGGGCGAGATCACCGACCGCACCCAGGAGCACCTCGGCCGCTCGGACGCCGGTGTCGCGATGCTGCGCAAGATGTTCAAGGAGAACATGCGCAAGGTCGCCAACGGCGAGGACCCGATCGGGACGGTCCGGGAGAAGCACGACATCATCAACCTGCCTTGCGAGAAGGACAAGTTCGGTGCCGAGCGCACGTTCGCGGCGGCCTGGATCAACGGCGGGTCGATGCGCTACAGCCCGATCAAGGACCAGTTGCTCGAGCTGCACGAGTCCTACTGGGCGAACCTGGAGAAGGCCGAGGCTGGTGCCTGACGACCGGTCGGAGGTGGTGGCGCGGGCCGCGGAGTCCGCGCCGCTCCCGGCCGACCCGCACGAGCTGCCGCCGCCCGGGGCCTGGTTCGCCCGCGACGCCGAGCGGCACTACCTCGACCGCCCGCGGTTCTGCCCGATGTGCGCGGCCTCGATCGGCGAGCACGGCGGCATCACCACGGAGTACTGGACCGGCGACACCCGCAACTTCATGACGTGGTGCGGCGCCTGCGGATGGTTCGGCGAGGTCGTGCGCTTCGACCGGGTGACCATCATGGAGGAGGAGCACTGACCTCCGGCACCGGCGTCGACGTGGAGCACGTCGCCGCGACGATCGACGCCGCCCACCTGCGCGCGGCCGAGCTGGACGCCGACGGCCTGCCGGTGGGCGACCTGGCCACGGCATACCGCGTGCAGGCTGCGCTCACCCGCCGCCGCACGGCCCGGGGATCGCACCGGATCGGGTGGAAGCTGGGCTACACCTCGCAGGCGATGCGCGCCCAGATGGGCATCGACCGGCCCAACCACGGCCCGCTGCTGTCCGACATGGTGATCGGCGACGGCGACACCCTCCCCGCGGGGCTCATCCACCCGCGGGTGGAGCCGGAGATCGCGCTGCGCCTGGCCCGCACCCCGCCGGCCGGGGCCGGCCCGGAGGAGGTGCTCGCGGCCTGCGCCTCCGCGCACGCCGCGCTCGAGGTGGTCGACTCGGCGTGGCGCGACTACCGCTTCGACGTCGAGCACAACACGGCCGACGGCTCGTCGGCGGCGGGCGTCGTCCTCGGCCCCCAGCTGCCGCTGTCGCGGCTCGACGAGGTGGCGGTCACCCTCGAGGTCGACGGCCGCGCGGTGGCGTCGGGCCGGGGAGCCGACGCCGCCGGCCACCCCGCCGCCGCGCTGGCCTGGCTCGTGGGGGCGCTGGCCGAGGCCGGCGAGACCCTGCGGCCCGACGACGTCGTGATCACGGGTGGGCTCACCGCCGCGCACCCGGTCGGGCCTGGTGGTGCGGTGTCGGCGACCTTCGCGCACCCGGACGGCGCCCGCGTGCAGGTGACGGTGCGGCGGTGAAGGCCCTCGTCCTCGACTTCGGCGGCCCGGTGCTGCGCACGCCGTTCGAGCTGCTGCGCGGCGGCGAGCGGCGCGCGGGGCTGGCGCCGGGCTCGCTGGCGTGGTCCGGCCCGTTCGACCCCGCCGCGGACGCCGAGTGGCGCCGGATGCAGGCGGGGGAGACCACCGAGCGCGCGTACTGGCAGGACCGCGCGGCCGAGTTCGCCGCGCTCACCGGGGCCGACGCGGGCTTCCGCGGGCTGATGGACGTGCTCTTCGACGGCGAGGAGCGCGAGCTCGTGCGGCCCGAGGCCCGCCTGCTCGTGCACGCCGCGCACGCCGCCGGGCTCGCGGTGGCCGTGTGCACCAACGACCTCCAGGCGTTCCACAGCCCGGAGTGGGTCGCCCGGATGTCGGTGCTCGGCGACGTCGACCTGCTCGTCGACGGGTCCGTCGAGGGCGTGCTCAAGCCCGACCCGCGCATCTACGCCCTGGTCACCGAGCGCCTCGGCGTGGCCGCCGAGGAGTGCGTGTTCGTCGACGACCAGCCCGGCAACGTCGCGGGCGCCGTGGCCGTGGGCATGCGCGCGGTGCTCTTCGACGTCACCGACCCGTCGCGGTCCTACGCCGAGGCGCGCGAGGCGCTCGGCCTGCCCGGGTGAGCTCGCGCGACACGCGGCACCCGGGCGGCGTCGGGGGCGCCGGGTGTGGTCGGATGCCGATGTGACCCATCGCATCGCCGTCGTCGGTGCCGGCCCATCCGGGCTCTACGCGGCCGACGCCCTCGCCTCAGCCGGAGTCCACGTCGACGTCCTCGACCGCCTGCCCGTGCCGTTCGGGCTGGTGCGCTACGGCGTCGCGCCGGACCACTTCTCGATCCGCTCGGTGCGCGACACCCTCGCGCACGTGCTCGAGCGGCCGGAGGTGCGCCTGCTCGCCGGGGTGGAGGTGGGCGACGTCGACGCCGGGGCCGACGTCTCGGTGGCCGAGCTCCTCGCGGCCTACGACGGCGTGGTGCTCACCTACGGCGCGGCGCGCGACCGCCGCCTGGGCGTGCCCGGCGAGGACCTCGAGGGCAGCGTCGCGGCGACCGACCTCGTCGCCTGGTACTGCGGCCATCCCGACGCCGACCGCGAGAGGATCGAGGCGGCGCTGGCCGCGGCACGGTCCGTGGTGGTCGTGGGCGTCGGCAACGTCGCCGTCGACGTCACCCGCATCCTCACCGCGCCGCTGGAGCGGCTCGAACGCACCGACATGCCGCAGCACGTCCTCGACGCGTTCGCGGCGTCCGGCGTCACCGACGTCCACGTGCTCGGGCGCCGCGGGCCGGCGCAGGCCACGTGGACCACGAAGGAGCTCAAGGAGCTCGCGGACCTCGACGGCGTCGACGTCCTCATCGACCCCACGGACCTCGAGCTCGAGCCGGTGAGCGCGGCGCTGGTGGAGAGCGACCGCGTGGTGGCGCGCAACGTCGAGGTGATCCGCAGCTGGTCCGACCACGTGGCCGACACCACCCACCGCCACATCCACCTGCACTTCCACGCCCGCCCGGCCGAGCTGCGCGGCACCGACCGCGTCGAGTCGGTGGTCGTCGAGCGCACCACCGTCGACGAGACCGGCGCCCACGGCACGGGCGAGACCTACGAGGTCCCCGCCGACCTGGTCGTGCGCTCGGTGGGCTACCGCGGCGTCGGGCTTCCCGGCGTCCCCTTCGACTCCGCCCGCAACGTCATCCCCAACGTCGACGGTCGCGTCGTCGACGAGGAGGGCGCACCGGTTCCGGGGCTCTACGTGGCCGGCTGGATCAAGCGCGGGCCCACCGGGATCATCGGCACCAACAAGAAGGACGCCGCGGCCACCGTCGCGTCGCTGCTGGCCGACCTCGAGGGCGTCGACCCCTGCGCCGGCGACGGCTGCGCCGACCTGCTGCGCGAGCGCGGCCGGGCCGCCGTCGACCGCACGGGCTGGGCGGCGATCGACGCCGCCGAGCGCGCGCTGGGCGCCTCGCGCGGGCGCGACCGCACCACGATCCACGAGCGCGACGGCCTGCTCGGCGCCGCCGGCGGGTGAGCGTCGCGGCGCCGGCTCAGGCCCCGGCGTCGCGCGCGGCGAACGAGCGCAGCGCGCGGAGGAAGTCGACCCGGCGGAACGCCGGCCAGTACACGTCGGCGAACCACAGCTGCGACTCGACGCCCTGCCAGAGCATGAAGTCGGAGAGCCGCTGCTCGCCGCTCGTGCGGATGATGAGGTCCGGCTCGGGCAGGCCCGGGTTGTAGAGGTGCGCCGAGACGTCGTCCTCGTCGAAGCGGGTCGCGAGCTCGGCGGCGCTGGTGCCGGCCGCGGCCGCGTCGACGAGCGCGGAGCGCACGGCGTCGACGATCTCGCTGCGCCCGTCGTAGCCGATGGCCACGGTGAGGTGGTGGCGCGTGGGCCGGGAGAGCGTCGCCTCCCGGGCCGCCTTGAGCGCCCGCGACGTGGAGCCGGGGAGGAGGTCGAGGTCGCCGGCGAGGTGGAGCTGCCACGAGCCGCCCGCGGTCGCCAGCCGCGAGGCGATGACGTCCTCGGCGACCTCCATGAGGAATGCGACCTCGGGGCCGGGCCGCTTGGCCAGGTTGTCCTTCGAGGCCACCCACACGGTGACGTGCCCGATGCCGACCTCGGCGCACCAGGCCAGCAGGTGCTCGACGTGCTCGGCGCCGAACCGGTGGCCCACGCTGGGGTTCGGGTGCCCGTGCTCCCGCGCCCAGCGGCGGTTGCCGTCCATGATGACCGCGACGTGGGCCGGCAGCGCGACGGTGCGCAGCCGTCGCTTCAGGAGCGCGCCGTACAGCGCGCGCACCGGGTCAGCGATCCCCACGCGCAGCAGGCTACGCGCCCCGCGCGCCGGATCTGCGCCTCACACGTCGCGGGGGTGCAGGCGTCCGGTGTGGACGTCGTAGACGGCGCCGCCCACGACGAGGTCGCGGGGGAGCAGCGGGTAGGAGCGGATGCGCCGCACGTCGTAGGCGAGCGCGGCCTCCTGGTCCGGCACGGTGCGGAACTCCACCGACCAGGTGTCGACGCCGTAGTCCTCCTCGATCTGGGTGTGCATCTGCTCCTCGGTGGCGCTGGCCATCTTGCAGTGCGTGTGCGGCATCACCAGCACGCGCGTGACGTCGAGGAAGTACGTGGCGAGCACGAGGGTGCGCAGGACGTCGTCGGTCACCCGGGCGCCGGCGTTGCGCACGATCTTCACGTCGCCCTGCTCCATGCCGAGCAGGCCCAGGGGCTCGATGCGGCTGTCCATGCAGGTGACCAGCGCGAGCCCCTTCGCCGCGCGCCCCGTCAGCGCGGTGCCCGCGAAGCCGGCGGCGTAGAGGTCGTTGCCGGCGAGGGCGTCGGCGAAGGTCTCGCTCGGGAACTGGGTCACGGCGCGACCGTAGCGAACCGCGGCCCCGCCCGGTGGCGCGGGCGCCGGCAGCCGGTCAGCGCCACGGCCGGACGGGCTCGAGCTCGTCCGCGACCCACGCGTGGCCGTCGGCCGGCGCCTTGCCGCACGACTCCGGCCGGGGCGGCGTGAGGGTGCGACGACGCACCACCACGCGCCAGGCCCGGCCGTCGCGGTGGCGCACCTCGACGTCGGCGACTCCGTCGGTGCCGCCCCAGCGCAGGGCGATCGGCACCACCTGCTCGCCGGAGCGGCGCAGCACGTCCAGCGCGTCGATCTCGGTGACGTGCGCCTGCGCGCGCACGGCGTGCTCGGCGGCCTGGGCGGGCTGGGCGAGCGCGGTGCGGCCGCGGTGGTGGGCCAGCGCGCCGAGCTCGCCGCGGCCGGCGGCGTCGAGGATGTCGCCGGCCGCCCGGGCGTCGAAGCGGCCGAAGGAGTGCCCGGTCGGCAGCAGGAGGGCGGTGGGGGCGAAGCGGTGCCCGCCGAGGTGGCTCACCTCGAGCACGGAGCCGGCCCGCCGGGGGTCGGCCGCGAGCGCGTCGGCGACCGGGCGGCCCTCGATGGCGCAGCAGACGTCGCGCCGCGCGTTGGTGCACACGAGCAGGAGCGGGTCCGTGCTGCGCGAGCCCCACGGGGGGAGCCGGCCGTCGGCCGCGCCGATCAGGACGTCGTGCAGGTCCGGCCGGGTGAGCTCGGCGTCGTCGAGCCGCCCGGCGCGCATGCGCACGCCGCCGGGCGAGGTGTGGGCCAGCCAGAACCGCCGGCCCTCGACCGGCACGTGGTCGTCGGCGTGGCGGCCGACCGGACGGGCGAGCAGCACGGTGGTGCCGGCGTCCTTGGGAAGGGTGCCCAGGGAGTGCTGCAGCGGCGCGGGCAGGTGCGACTCGGTGACGGCGCGGAAGCCGTAGGGCCCGGGCTGCTCGAGCACGAGCCACGCCCGGGCCCGGGGCGCGGTGCCCGGCAGCGGCTCGTCGAGCTGGCGCGCCAGCACCGAGCAGCGCGAGGGACCGTCCGACGGCGGGCCCCAGCTCACGAGACCGGCTCGTCGGCGCCGGAGGCGTCGTCCGCGGAGGGGTCCGCCGAGGGCGGCCGGGGGCCGCCGGGCGAGAGCGGGCCGCCGACCGCCGCGACCGGGCGCGAGGTGGGCAGCCCGGAGGCGTCGCGGCGCGGGTCCACGGGGGGCAGCGGGGCCGGCGCGCCCTGCGGGGTGGCCGCGCGCGCAGGTGCCGGGCCCGCCCACGCCACGAGCAGGGTGTCCTCGCCCTTGAGGAAGCGCTGCGCGCGCACGCCGCCGGTGGCCCGGCCCTTGCCCGGGAACTCGGCGAACGGGGTGACCTTGACGGTGGCGCCGGAGGTGCCCGGCAGGGCGCCGGTGGTGCCGGCCGCGGTCACCACCACGTTGTCGCGGCCGGGGTCGACGGCGCCGAAGAACAGCACGCGCTGGCCGTCGTCCACGCGGATCCCCGCCATGCCGCCGGCCGGGCGGCCCTGCGGGCGCACGCTGCTGGCGGGGAAGTGGAGCAGCTGCGCGTCCGTGGTGACGAACACCAGCTCCTCCTCACCGGTGGAGAGCTCGACCGCGCCGACCACGCGGTCACCGTCGTCGAGCCGGACCACGCTCCACGAGTCGGCCGAGGCGGGCACGTCCGGCGAGACCCGCTTGACGACGCCGGCCGCCGTGCCCAGCGCGAGCCCCTGCCCCTCGCCGGACACCGAGCACAGCGCCACCGGCTGCTCGCCGCGCTCGAGCTCCGCGAGCGCGGCCAGCGGGACGCCGCCGGCGAGCGAGGGCGCGCCGTGGGTGGGCGGCAGCGCGGGCAGCTCGAGCACCGGCAGGCGCAGCACCCGGCCGGTGCTGGTGACCAGGCCGACGTGGCCGCGCGCCGTGGCGTGCACGGCGGACACGACGACGTCGTGCGGGCCGCGCTCCCCGTCGCCGGGCAGGTCCCTCGAGTCGCCGGTGCGGGCCAGCAGCCCTGTGCTCGACAGCAGCACCACGCACGGCTCGTCGGCCACCTCGAGCGGCACCGCGGCGGACCGGACGGGCGCGGCGGAGGCCTCGAGCAGCACGGTGCGCCGCGGCGTGCCGTGCTCGGCGGACACCGCGGCGAGCTCGTCGCTGACGACTTTCCGCAGCCGCTTGTCGTCGTCGAGGATCGCGGTGAGCTCCTCGATGCGGGCGCGCAGCTCGTCGCGCTCGCCCTCGAGCTCGATCCGGCTGAACTTCGTGAGCCGGCGCAGCGGCATGTCGAGGATGTAGGTGGCCTGCACGTCCGACAGGTCGAACACCGCGATGAGGCGGGCCTTCGCGGCGGCGGGGTCGTCGCTGGAGCGGATGAGCGCGATGACCTCGTCGATGTCGATGATGGCGACGAGCAGACCCTCGACGAGGTGCAGCCGCTCCTCGGCCTTGCGCCGCCGGAACGCCGAGCGGCGACGCACGACCTCGAGCCGGTGGTCGACGAACACCTCGAGCAGCTCGCGCAGCCCGAGGGTGCGCGGCTGGCCGTCGACGAGGGCGACGGCGTTGATCCCGAAGGAGTCCTCCATCGGGGTGAGCGCGTAGAGCTGCTCGAGCACAGCCTCGGGGTGGAAGCCGTTCTTCACCTCGATGACCAGCCGCAGGCCGGACTCCATGTCGGTGAGGTCGATGACGTCGGCGATCCCGGTGAGCCGCTTGGCGTCGACGGCCTCCTTGATCTTGGCGATCACCTTCTCCGGCCCCACGTTGTAGGGCAGCTCGGTGACGACGATGCCCTTGCGTCGCGGGGTGACGTTCTCGACGTGGGCGGTGGCCCGGATGCGGAACGAGCCGCGGCCGGTCTCGTAGGCCTCGCGGACGCCGTCGAGGCCCACGATGCGCCCGCCGCCGGGCAGGTCCGGACCGGGCACGAAGCGCATGAGGTCCTCGAGCGTGGCCCGCGGATGGGCGATCAGGTGCCGTGCGGCGGCCACGACCTCGACCAGGTTGTGCGGCGCGATGTTGGTGGCCATGCCCACCGCGATGCCCGACGCGCCGTTGACCAGGAGGTTGGGGAACGCCGCGGGGAGCACGCCCGGTTCGGTCTCGCGGCCGTCGTAGTTGGGCGAGAAGTCGACGACGTCCTCGTCGAGGCCGGCGGTCATGAGCAGGGCGCTCGCGGCCAGCCGGCACTCGGTGTAGCGCATCGCGGCCGGACCGTCGTCGAGCGAGCCGAAGTTGCCGTGCCCGTCGACGAGGGGGAGCCGCAGCGAGAACGGCTGCGCCATGCGCACGAGCGCGTCGTAGATCGCGCCGTCGCCGTGCGGGTGCAGCTTGCCCATCACGTCGCCCACGACGCGGGCGCTCTTGACGTGGCCGCGGTCCGGGCGCAGGCCCATCTCGGCCATCTGGAACAGGATGCGGCGCTGCACGGGCTTGAGCCCGTCGCGTGCGTCGGGCAGGGCCCGCGCGTAGATGACGGAGTACGCGTACTCGAGGAACGAGCCGCGCATCTCCTCGGAGACGTCGATGTCGACGATCTTCTCGGGGACGTCCGGCGGCGGGGGCGTCGTGCGACGGGCCATGCGGTGCTCAGGTGCTCCTGCGTCGGGGCGAGGGCGCTCGCCGGGAGGGGTGCGGGCGGGGTCCCGTCACGGTGCCACTCTGCCACCGCCGCCCGACGCCCCCCGGCACCGCCACGACGGACGGCCGCCGCAGCGGACGGCGAGCGGCGTCGGCGCAGGTCAGGGGCGGGCGCCCACCCGGGTGACGGCCCGCGCGGCCGAGCGGTTGCCGCGTTCGAGCGCGGTCGTGGGGTCGGCGCCGGAGCACCAGGCCGGCAGCCACCCGGCGGCGAAGGCGTCGCCCGCGCCGGTGGTGTCGACGACGTCCACCGGCAGCGCCTCGGCGTGGGCGGTGCGGCCCTCGGCGTCCTCGACGTAGGCGCCGTGGCGTCCGAGCTTCACCACCACGGTGCCCACCGCCGAGCGCAGCGTCCGGGCCGCGATGGTGGCGGTGGCCAGCACCGTGGCGGCGTCGTCGTCCGGCCGCGGCTCGGGCAGCCCGGCCAGGAACGCCGCCTCGGACTCGTTGGCGAGCAGCACGTCGACGCCGGTCACCCACGACAGGAAGCGCGCCGCCCCGGTGTCGGACAGCGGCCCCACCGAGGCGACGTCGACGCTCGTCGTCATCCCGCGCAGCCGGGCCCGGTCGAGCGCCGACAGGCCGGCCATGCGGCTGCCGTCCACGAGCAGGACGTAGCCGGACAGGTGCAGGTGGCGCCCCGGGGCGAACAGGTCGTCGGCGAGGTCCTGCGGCGCGAGGGCCTCGTTGGCGCCGGCGTCGGGGATCATCGTGCGCTCGCCGTCCGGGCCGACGAGCACCACGCACGTGCCGGACGCGCGCACGGGGTCGACGGCGAGCGCGCACGTGACGCCGAGCGACTCGAGCTCGGTCCGGCCCGCGCGGCCGAGCAGGTCGTCGCCCACCCGGGCCACCAGCGTGGTGGGGTGCCCGTCGTGCGCCAGCCACGCGGCGGTGTTGGCCGCGGCGCCGCCGCCGAGCACCCGCACGTGCGCGGGGGTGTCGGTGCCCAGCCGCACCGGCCCGGGCAGGCCCGCGACGACGTCGGTCATCCACTGGCCGACGACGACGAACATCGTCGGCTCGGCGCCGGTCATGCCGCGAGGGCGGCCGCGACGGCGGCGGCGAGGGTCGCGTTGCTGCGCACCAGCGCGACGTTGACCGCGAGCGAGCGCCCGGCCGTGGCGGTGTGGAAGTGCTCGAGCAGGAACGGCGTGACGTCCTTGCCGCGGACCCCGGCGGCGTCGGCCGCGGCGAGGCCCTCGGCCAGCACGGCGTCGTGCAGGTCGCGGTCGAGCTCGTCCGCGGCCCTCACCGGGTTGACCAGGAGCAGGCCGCCCGCGCACCGCAGCTCGTGGCGGGCCCGGACGACGTCGGCCACCTCGCCCGCGGACTCCACGCGCCAGTCGAGCGCGAAGCCGGAGTCGGCCAGGTAGAAGCCGGGGAAGCGGTCCGTGCGGTAGCCGAGCACGGGCACGTTGAGCGTCTCGAGGCGCTCGAGCGTCGCGCCCACGTCGAGGATCGACTTCACCCCCGCGCACACGACGGTGACCGGCGTCGTCGACAGGGTGGTGAGGTCGGCCGACTCGTCCCAGGTGTCGCGGGCGCCGCGGTGCACGCCTCCGAGGCCGCCGGTGGCGAACACGTCGATGCCGGCGAGGTGGGCCAGGTGCGCGGTGGCGGCCACCGTGGTGGCGCCGTGCCCGCCGCGGGCGACCAGCGTGCCGAGGTCGCGCACGCTCACCTTCACCACGGAGTCGTCGCCGGCGACCGTGGCCAGGGCGTCCTCGTCGAGCCCCACGCGCGGGACGCCGCCCACCACGGCGATGGTCGCCGGCACGGCGCCGCCGTCGCGCACCGACTGCTCGATCTCGCGCGCGACGCGCAGGTTGTCCGGCCGCGGGAGGCCGTGGCTGATGATCGTCGACTCGAGGGCCACCACGGGGCGGCCGGCGGCGACGGCGTCGGCCACCTCGGGGTGGACCTGCAGGCGCATGGCGCCACGCTACCGGCGGGCGCGGGCCCTCTCGCGGCGGCCCGCGGCGCGCCGGTCCGTGCGGGAGGACGGCCCGCGCGGACCGCTACCGTGGCCCCGTGAGCGCTGCCCCGACGCCGGCGGCCCCGGCCCCGCCGCCCGCGCACTGGGAGGCCGACGTCGTGGTCCGCGACGGCCGGACGGTGCGCATCCGCCCGATCACCCCGGACGACACCGACCGGCTCGCGGCCTTCCACCGGTCGCTGTCCGACGAGACGGTCTACTTCCGCTTCTTCGCGCCCTACCCCGAGCTCACCGAGCGCGACCTGCACCGGTTCACCCACGTCGACCACGTCGACCGCGTCGCGCTGGTAGCCACCGTCGGCGGGCAGCTCGTCGGCGTCGGGCGCTACGACCGGGTCGACGGCACCGACGCCGAGGTGGCGTTCGTGGTGCGCGACGACCACCAGGGCAGGGGACTGGGCTCGGTGCTGCTCGAGCACCTCGCCGCCGCGGCGCGCGAGCGCGGGGTGCGCCGGTTCGTGGCCGAGGTGCTGCCCACCAACCGGCGCATGCTCTCCACGTTCGAGGAGGCGGGCTACCACCCGTCGCACCACCTCGAGGACGGCGTCGTGTCGCTCTCGTTCGACATCGAGCCGTCGGAGTCGTCCGAGGCGGTGCGCGTCGCGCGCGAGCACCGCGCCGAGGCGCGCAGCATCGCCGCGCTGGTGAACCCGACGTCGGTCGTGGTGGTGGGCGCCGGCCGCGACCCGTCGTCGGTCGGCCACCGGCTGCTCGCGCACCTGCTCGACGGCGAGTTCACCGGTGCCGTGTCGGCGGTCAACCGCGGGGCCGCCGCTGAGGGGCAGCAGGTGCTCGGCGTCCCCACCTACCCGTCGGTGCTCGAGCTGCCCGAGGTGCCCACCCTCGCGGTCGTGGCGGTGCCCGCCGACGAGGTGATGGCGGTGGTCGACGACTGCGGTGCGGCCGGCGTCGCCGGGCTGCTCGTGGTGTCCAGCGGGTTCGCCGAGTCCGGCCGCGAGGGCGCGGAGCGCCAGCGCGCTCTGGTGCGCCGCGCGCGCGGCCTCGGCATGCGCGTCATCGGGCCGAACGCGCTCGGCATCGTCAACACCGACGAGGACGTGTCGCTCAACGCCTCGCTCGCGCCCGTGATGCCCGGGCGCGCGCCGATCGGGTTCTTCTGCCAGAGCGGCGCGCTCGGCGGCACGATCCTCGCCCGGGCGGCCCGCCGCGGTCTGGGCGTGTCCACCTTCGTCTCGGCCGGCAACCGCGCCGACGTGTCCGGCAACGACCTGCTCCAGTACTGGCAGGACGACGCGCGGACCTCGGTGGTGCTGCTCTACCTCGAGAGCCTGGGCAACCCGCGCAAGTTCACCCGCATCGCGCGGCGGCTCGGCCGCACCAAGCCGGTCGTGGCCATGCGCACCGGACGCACCACGCAGGCCTACCCGCTGGGCCACACCACGCGCCGCACCGCCCTGCCGCCGGCCGCGATCGACTCGATGTTCGCCCAGGCCGGGATCATCGAGACCGACTCCCTGAGCCAGCTCTACGACGTCGCCGGGCTGCTGGCGTTCCAGCCGCTGCCGACCGGCCGCCGGGTCGCCGTGGTGAGCAACTCCGACGCCCTCGGCGTGCTGGCCGCCGACGCCTGCGACGGCGCGGGGCTCGAGGTGGTGGGCGACTTCGTGACCCTGGGCCACGACGTCACACCCGAGGACCTCGCGGTGGCGCTCGCCGCAGTGCTCGAGGACCCGGCCGTCGACTCCGTGGTGGTGACCCACGTTCCGGTGGTGGGCACCGACGGGCGGCCGTGGGAGCGCGTGGTGGCCGCGAGCGTCGCGCGCGGGGCGAAGCCGGTGGTCGCGGTGCTGGTCGCGGCGCGCGAGGAGAGCGGGCTCATCGAGGGCGACCCGGACATCGCCCCGGAGGGCCGGGTGCCCTTCTACGGCACGGTCGAGGAGGCGGTGCTCGCGCTCGAGCGGGTGACCCGCTACGCGGAGTGGCGGGCGCGCCCCCTGGGCGAGGTGCCCGAGCCGGCGGGGGTGCGGCCGGAGGACGCCGAGGCCGTCGTCGCGGACGTGCTGGCCGGCGGCCCCACCCAGGTGCCACGCCCGCGCGACCTCGTGGACACCGACATCCTGCCGGTGGTCACGCAGGCCGACGCCGACGCCGCGGCCGCCGGCGCGGGGCTGCCCGACGCCCCGCCGGTGCCCCCGACGGCGCTCGACGAGTTCATCCTCTACGCCGAGGACCCGGCCGACGCGCTGAGCCGCATGCTGGCGGCGTACGGCATCGAGGTGTGGCCGGTGGTGCCGGTGTCCTCCGAGGAGGACGCGCGCCAGGCCGCCAACGCGCTGGGCTACCCGGTGGCGCTCAAGACGCTCGACCCCCGCTTCGCGACGCGCACGGACCTCGGGGGAGTGCGGCTCAACATCGAGAACGAGCGCGCGGTGCGCACGGCCTACCTCTCGATGGTGGCCTCGCTCGACCCGGCGGCCGCGCGCCGCCTGGTGCTCCAGCGGATGGCCACGCCGGGCGTGGCCTGCGTGGTGGGCTCGCAGGAGGACCCGCTCTTCGGGCCGGTGGTGTCGTTCGGCCTCGCCGGGGTGGTGCCTGAGCTGCTCGGCGACCGCGGCTACCGCATCCCGCCGCTGACCGACGTCGACGCCCGCGACCTCGTGCGGGCCCCGGGGGCGGCCCCGCTGCTCGAGGGCTTCGGCGGCACGGCCCCGGCCGACCGCGCTGCGCTCGAGGACCTGCTGCTGCGCGTGGGCCTGCTCGCCGACGAGCATCCCGAGCTCGCCGAGCTGCGCCTCGAGCCCGTGGTGGTGGCCCCGCACGGCCTCGCGGTGCTGGGTGCGCGGGCGGTGCTGCGGCGGGCCGCGGCACGGGTCGACACAGGGGTTCGCCGGCTCGGCGCGTGAGCCGTCCGGCCCAGGCCTAACCCGTTTCCGCGGTGTCGGTGGTGCGTGGTCTCATGCTCGGGTGAGCGAGGTCGGGACGGTCGTCGATGGGGAGCACGTCTCGATCCGGGAGGTGCTCACCCCGCCGCTGGTGCGCATGCTGGTGGGGGTCGGGCTCAACGCCCTCGGCGGCGGCCTGGCGCTCGCGCTGTTCGTCGTCTACCTGCACCAGGTCCGCGGTATCGAGCTCCGCACCGCCGGGCTGATCCTCAGCTACCAGGCGGTCCTCATGCTCGTCATCGCGCCGTTCGTCGGCGCGCTGGTCGACCGGGTGGGCCCCCGGCCGGTGCTGCTCGTGGCGTGCCTGGTGTCCGGGGCCGCCACCATCGCGCTCGGCTTCGTCACCACCGTGCCCCAGGCCGTCGCGGCCTCGACCGCGATGGCGGTGGGCGGCGCCGGGCTCTGGCCGCCGCAGGGGGCGCTGCTCGCGCGGCTGGCCCCGCCGGAGCACCGGCAGCGCGTCTTCGGCCTCCAGTTCATGATGCTCAACCTCGGCCTCGGCCTCGGCGGCCTGGTCGCCTCGACGTTCATCGACGCGAGCCGCCCGGGCACCTTCACCGCCGTGTACGTCGTGAACGGCCTGTCGTTCCTCGCCTACTTCGTCGCCGTGCTGTCCCTGACGCACGTGCGCGGACGCGAGGCGCCCGAGCCGCACGAGGAGGACGCGCCGGTCGGCTACCTGGCGGTGCTCGCCGACCGGCGGCTGCTGGTGTACCTCGGCGGGGCGCTGCTGCTGCTCACGTGCGGCTACGGCTCGATCGACGCCGGACTCCCGGTGTTCATGACCGAGGTCGTGGGGCTGCCGGCCCGCGCGATCGGGCTGGTCTTCTTCCTCAACACGGCGCTGATCGTGGGCATCCAGGTGCTGGTGCTCAAGCGCATCGAGGGCCGCTCGCGCACCCGCATGCTCGGCGTCACCGCCGCGATCTGGGCGGTGTTCTGGGTCGTCGTGGCAGCCTCCGCCGGCCTGCACCCGGTGGCGGCCGGCGTCGTCATCGCGCTGGGCTTCGGGCTCTTCGCGCTCGGCGAGATGGTGTTCTCGCCGGTGGGTCCCTCCCTCATCAACGCCTTCGCCCCGCCGCACCTGCGCGGGCGCTACAACGCGGTGGCCGGGCAGGTGTGGGGCGTCTCCGGCGCGCTCGGGCCGGCGATCGCGGGCTGGGCGCTCGGCAACGGCTTCGGCGTGCTGTGGGCGCTCGGGCTGGCGGTGGGCTGCGGGCTGGCCGGCGTCGCGCTGCGCATGCTCGGGCGGATCATCACCCCCGAGGAGGACGGGCGCACGGGTGCGGCCACCGGCGTGGCGGTGCAGGTGGGAGGATGACGTCCATGACGGGCGACACCCTCGCACCCCGCCTGCGCGCGGACATCGAGCGCAGCGGCTACTACCCCGAGCTGGTCTCGGACACCCTCGACACGGCGCTGGCCGACGAGGCGGTGCTGTCCTACGTCGTCCACCACGAGGCCACGTTCGACCACGACGAGCTGCGCCGGCACGTCACGGTGCTCGCGCTGACGCCCACGCGGCTCATCGTGGGGCACACCGACGAGAACCCGGCCGACGAGACCAGCCCCACCACCTACGCCACCGCCTCCACCGAGGCCGTGCGGCTCGAGCGGATCGACTCCGTGGTCGTCACCCGCGTCGCCGCCGACGCCGCCTCCCACCGTCGGGGCTCCCCGGTGCGCGAGGTCGTGCTCACGATCGGGTGGGGCGCGGTGAGCCGCATCGACCTCGAGCCGGCCACCTGTGGCGACCCGGCCTGCGAGGCCGACCACGGCTACACCGGCACGGCGTCCAACGACGACCTCGCGCTGCGGGTGTCCGAGGCCGCCGACGGCGCCGAGGTGGTGGCGCAGACCCTCGTGTTCGCCGCCGCGCTGTCGCAGGCGACTGCGGCGCGTAGCCGCTGAGCGCTCCCGCCGCCCCGGGTGCGGGGGCCGGCGTCCCCGCAGAAGGGCCGAACGGCCCGGGCACGGCGGGTGAACCACGCGCGACGGTCCGATGAACGGAGCGCTCCTCGCCCTTTCGGGTGATCCGGGGTTCGCGGTGTGTGTCCACCCGTGCGCGTGTGCGAGGGTGGGCCCGACCGTCGCCGGGCCTGGGGAGCGGACCGGTCACTGAGAGTAGCCGAGCACCAGATCCCGAGGGGGACCCTCCATGACCGTTCCGACCGCGCGCCGTGCCGCGGCCCTGGCCACCGCGAGCGCCGTGCTCGTCGGCCTGGCCGTCGCCGTGCCGCAGGCGGCGTCCGCCGTCGCCCCGACCGACGCGACGAACTTCGCCTTCATCGAGACCACGGACGCGTCCCAGCCCGGGCCGCTGCGCCAGGTGGCCGGGCTCGCGCCCGCCGCGGTGACCGACGCCACCAACCTCACGTCCGGCACCCTGTCGACGAGGTTCTTCGACGCCTCGAGCGGCACCACCACCACCGCCACCACGACGGTCGCGACCAGCGTGCGCACCGCCGGGGGCACGCAGGCGCTCGTGGTGACCAACAACGGCACCTCGCGCATCGTGTCGACCTACAACGACGCGAACCCGGTCGTGAGCGCCGACGGCAACACCGTGTGGTTCGTCGTGCACGGCAACCTGTTCAAGTACGCGGTGGACACCCAGACCACCACGCAGATCAGCATCGGCGCGGAGTTCAACCCGTGGGCCGCGGCGCCCGGCTCGCACACCTACCTCTACCGGCTCGCCGTCTCGCCCAACGGCCTCGAGGCCGCGGTGCTCCAGCAGAGCTACCCCAACTCCGGCTCGATCGGCGTGAACCGCAGCCAGATCAAGGTGTTCGACATCAGCCAGACCGGGGCCGCGTTCGACTCCACCCCGCTGTGGACGAGCTACAACTACACCGGCAACACCGCGAGCGACCCCCAGCTGCTGCCCTACAACCTCGTGTTCACCGACGACGACACCCTGGTGTTCGGCGAGTGCGTCAACGACCCGTGCGCCACCTGGACCACCTTCTCCGTCACGCCGTCCTCGGCCCAGAGCGGGGTCCAGACCGGCACCGGCATCACGGCGCTGCCGAACCTCGACAACCTGCTGGGGCTCAAGCAGTCCGGCGGCACGTGGTACGCGTGGAGCCTCACGCTCGACAGCGGCAACACCATCACGAACATCACGCCTTACTCCACCACCGACAACACGTTCTCCACCCCGCTGACCGCGGGCACCATGTGGCCCACCGGCAGCGGCAAGTGGTTCTCGCAGATCACCCCGCTGCAGGCCGAGCCCCCGGCAGTGGGCGCGGTGGCGAACAAGCTGCCGGTCACCGCGGCGTTCGCGGTCTCCAAGACGCGCATCTTCGCCGGCCGCACCGTCGGCTACACGGCGTCGGGCACCTACAAGACCGGGCTCGCGCAGGACGTCTCCACGGTGGCCGGCGTGCTCGAGAAGTCGATCGACGGCGGCAAGACCTGGACCACGGTCGTCGACCCCGCCGCCGCGAGCGGCACCACGCCGCGGATCTGGCGCAACACGTACTTCCACTGGAAGTACGCGGGCGACGACCTCGTCGCGCCGGCGACGTCGGCGAACCGCCTCGTGCAGGCCGTCCCGTCGCTGTCGTTCACGGTGAAGCGCTGGGGCGTCTACCGCATCGTGACCGGCAAGACCGGCCGCGTCGGCGGCTCCGTGTCGATGTGGAAGAAGGTCGGCACCCGCTGGTACCGCATCCACACCACGTCCGTGAAGGCGCGCGGCCTGTTCAACTTCGGCCGCCAGCGCCTCGGCACGGGCCTCTACAAGGTGACGACCAGCATCGACCGGTCGTGGGCGTCGAACTTCAAGGCGTTCCGGGTCTGACCCGCACCCGGCGGCCGGGCACCTGACGGCCGCACCCGCACCACGGCCCGGCGGCCCGCGACGCCGGACCAGCCCCTCGGGGCCACCACGAGAGGCCCGGACGCCCGTCGTCCGGGCCTCTCGGCGTGCCCGCCCGGTGCGTCACCGCCCGCGGCGCCGCCCGCCCGGGCGATACTGGGCGGCACCGCCCACCCGCCCCGCACCCCCAGGAGCCCCCGCGCATGGCCGAGCTCGTCTTCTTCTCGGGGACGATGGACTGCGGCAAGTCCACCCTGGCGCTGCAGACCGACCACAACCACGCGGCGCGCGGGCGCGCCGGCATCGTGTTCACCTCGCTCGACCGCGCGGGGGAGGAGACGCTCTCGAGCCGTCTCGGGCTCAAGGTGCCGGCCGTGGAGGTGAGCCCGGAGACCGACTTCTGGGCCCACGTCGTCGACGTGCTCGAGGCCGGGGGGCGCTGCGACTACCTCATCTGCGACGAGGCGCAGTTCTACACCGGCGAGCAGGTCGACCAGCTCGCCCGCATCGTCGACGAGCTCGGCGTCGACGTCTTCGCCTTCGGCATCCTCACCGACTTCCGCACCCGTCTGTTCCCCGGGTCGGCCCGCCTCGTGGAGCTCGCCGACCGCGTGCAGGTGCTCCAGGTGGAGGCGCTGTGCTGGTGCGGCGATCGCGCCACGCACAACGCGCGCACCGTCAACGGCGCCATGGTCGTGGAGGGCGAGCAGGTGGTGGTGGGCGACACGTTCTCCGCCGACGCCGTGGCCTACGAGGTGCTCTGCCGGCGCCACCACTCCCGGCGGATGACCGCCGCCCGCGCGCAGGCGGCGCACATGAGCCCCACGCCGCTGCCCTTCGGCGAGGAGGCCGTCGACGTCTCCGGCACCGTCACCCGGCTCGATGAGCCGGTGGCACCGCGAGGGGCGGCGGGCACCGGGTGACCCGCGGACCGCTCGTCGACGTCGCCGGGCTGCGCGAGGCGCTGGCCTCGGCGTCGCCCCCGGTGGTGCTCGACGTGCGGTGGAGCCTGCTCGGCCCGCCCGGGCGCGAGCTGTTCGAGGCCGGGCACGTTCCCGGCTCCGTGTTCGTCGACCTCGACGCCGACCTCGCCGACCCGCCGCGGGGGCCGGGCGGGCGCCACCCGCTGCCGGACCCGGCCCGCTTCGCCCGGGCCATGCGCCGCTGCGGCGTCACCCTCGACCGTCCCGTGGTGGTGCTCGACGCCGGCGACGGCACCGTGGCGGCGCGGGCCTGGTGGCTGCTCGAGCACCACGGGCATGACGACGTCCGCGTGCTCGACGGCGGCCTGGCCGCCTGGCGCGAGACCGGCGGCGAGCTCGAGAGCGGGCCGGTGCCGCTGCCCTTCGGCGACGACGGCCCGCCCGACGGTCGCCGGTTCGTCGCGGAGGTCGCGCGGCTGCGGGTGATCGACGCCGACGAGGCCGCGGCGTGGCCGGCCCACGGGGTGCTGCTCGACGCCCGGGCCGCCGCTCGCTACGCCGGCGAGGTGGAGCCGGTGGACCCCGTCGCCGGGCACATCCCGGGAGCGCTCAGCGCCCCGGCGTCGATGGCGCTGGACATCGCGGGGCGCTTCCTGGGGCCCGACGACCTGCACGAGCGGTTCGACCCCATCGGGGTGGGCCCCGGCGTGGAGGTCGCCGCCTACTGCGGCTCGGGTGTCACGGCGGCCCACACCGTGCTCGCCCTGCGGGCCCTCGGGGTGGACGCCGCGCTCTACGCGGGCTCGTGGTCGGACTGGGTCAGCGACCCGCGGCGCCCGGTCGCCACCGGGCCGATGGGCTGAGCCGCGCGGGCGACGGGCCGGGTCAGGACTCGGGGTTGCGGCTGCCGAACAGGATCTCGTCCCAGCTCGGCACGGTGGCCCGCGGCTTGCCGCCCTTCTCGACGTCGCCCTCGGCCACCGCCGGCACCGCGCGGGCGGCCTTGCGCCGCGAGCGGCGCGACGTGCGCGCCTTCTCCGGGCGGGCCAGCCCGGGAAGCGTGTCGTAGAGGTCGTCGAGCGGCGAGGCGTCGTCGGGCTCCACTGGCGGGCGGTCGATCAGCTCGACCACCTGCGCGCCACCGGAGTCGCGGTCGACGATCGCGGTGAGCGCGGCGTCCGGGTCGTCGGTGTCGTCGTCCCAGGCGTCGTCCGGGGCGGGCAGCCCCACCAGCACCGGGCGCTCGCTGCCCTCCTCGGCCTGCTCCGGCTCGGCCGTGGCCACCTCGCCGAGCAGCCACGCGCTGGCCGGGTCGTCGGCGTGCACGGTGCGCCCGGCCGGGTCGTAGATCCACAGCGCGGCCGTGGCGCCCTCGGCGACCTCGTCGACCGGGTCCCACGAGGCGAGCACCGACCAGCGGCCGTCCTCGCGCCGCCACGCGTCCCACTCGAGGCCCTCGACGTCGGCGCCGCCGCGCTCGAGCGCCACGAGCACGAGCTCCTCGACGGTGCCGGCGCGCCCGGCGTCGCGCAGCTCGGTCTCGCGGGCCTGCACCGCCATGTGCTCGCGCTCGGCGAGGACCGGGCCGGCGAAGCGCATCACCCGCTCGGGGGCGAGGCCCGAGGACGCTGCGATGTCGTCGGGGCTCTGGCCGTGGCGCACCCGGGTCTGGATGTCGCGCGGGGAGGTGCCGTCGAGGGCGATCTCGAGCTGGCCCAGGCGGCTGCGGTCGCGGCGGACCGCCGCCTCGAGCCGCTCGTCGCAGGGGACGGCGTAGCGGGTCCCGTCGGTGCTGCTGAGCACGAGGGACGTCCCGTCGTCCGACAGCCCGACGAAGGACAGCTCGCGCATCAGGGCCTCCTCGCGTCCCCCACGGCGGTCGGTCGCAGCGGGGTCCCCGCCAGTCTCACCCGAGACGGCGCCCGGGTCGAGCACCGCCACGCGGGCAACCGGGGCACGCGGTGCGGGCGGCGTCAGGTGGCCGCGGCGTCCGGGGCGTAGGCGGCGTCCCAGGCCCGGGTGAGGGTGCGCGACGACGCGGCGATCACCAGGAACGTGGCTGCCGCGGACACCACGCAGATCCAGTACGCCGTGGACGCGCCGTAGCGGTCGATCGTCCAGCCGGCGAGGGCCGCGGCGGCGGCCAGGCCCACGCCGATGCCGGTGTTGGTCCACACCAGGCCCTCGGTGAGCCGCTCGTTGGGCACCAGCCGCTCCACGAGGGCGAACCCGTTGATGAGCACCGGCGAGACGGCCAGCCCGGCGAGCAGGCACTGCGCGCCCAGCAGCCAGGGGCTGTCGATGAACGGGAAGGGCACGGTCGCCAGCGCGAGCGCCGCGGAGAAGCCGAGGAACTGCCGGTGCAGCGGGGCGCGCAGGTGCACCGCGCCGAGCACCACGCCGGACACGCCCGAGGCCAGCGCGTAGAGGGCGAGGAGCAGGCCGGTCCACGACCGCACGCCGTGCTCGTCGGCGAAGGCCACGGTGACGACCTCGAAGGCGCCGAACAGGCCGCCGAGGAACACGAACGCGATCGTCACCTGGAGCGCTCCGGGGAAGCGCAGCGCCGAGCCGCGGCCGTGCACCACCGAGCCGGACGGCGGCGGCTCGGTCGAGCGCGACAGGAGGAACAGCGCGGTGCCCAGCACCAGCAGCACGGCCACGGCGGCCAGCGCCCCGAAGTCGACCACCGACACCGAGAGCACCGTCGCGATGGGCGGCCCCGCGACGTAGATCACCTCGTCGAGCACCGACTCGTAGGCGAACGCGGTGCGCAGCGCGGGCGGGTCGCCGGCGAGCAGGAAGGCCCACCGGGCGCGCACCAGCGAGCCGAAGCTGGGGAACGTGCCGCCGGAGAGCACTACGGAGACGAACAGCAGCGGCGTGGGCGCGCCGGTGCGCACCAGCACCACGAACGCCGTGAGGAAGACGACGTGCGCGCCGACGAGCAGCGGCACGACCCGGCTCTGCCCCAGGCGGTCGGTCGCCCGGCCGATGAGAGGGCCGAAGACGGCGTTGGCCAGCGCGCCGGTGGCCGACAGCGCGCCGGCCAGGCCGTAGCTGCCGGTCTGGCTGGAGACGAGCAGCACCTCGCCGAGGCCGATCATCGACATCGGGAACCGGGCCACGAACCCGGTCGTGGACATGCGGAACGCGCCGGGCCGACGCAGCACGTCGACGTAGCGGGTGAGCACGACCGGACGCTATCCACCCGGTGTGCGGAACCACGAATCCGTTGCCAGGATCGCCCCCATGACGGTGACCGGACCCCGCGGCTCCTACGACGCGCTGCTGCTCGTGTCCTTCGGCGGCCCGGAGGGCCCGGACGACGTCGTGCCCTTCCTGGAGAACGTGACCCGGGGCCGCGGCATCCCGCGCGAGCGCCTCGTGGAGGTGGGCGCCCACTACACGCACTTCGGCGGCGTCTCGCCGATCAACGGCCAGAACCGCGCGCTGCTCGCCGCCCTGCGCGACGACCTCGCGGGCGCGGGCCTCGACCTGCCGGTGTACTGGGGCAACCGCAACTGGGGCCCCTTCCTGGCCGACGCCCTGCGCGAGATGCGCGCCGACGGAGTGGGCTCCGCGCTCTGCCTCGTCACGAGCGCCTACGCGTCGTACTCGGGCTGCCGGCAGTACCGCGAGAACCTCGCCGACGCCGTGGCCGCCGTCGAGGCGGACGGCGCAGGTCCGGCCCCGCGGCTGGACAAACTGCGGCACTACTTCGACCACCCCGGGTTCGTGGAGCCCGTCGCCGACGCGGTCGTGTCCTCGGTGACGGGGCTCGGCGTGGACGCGCCCCGGCTGGTGTTCACGACGCACTCGATCCCGCTCGCGTCCGCGGCGTCGAGCGGGCCGGGCGGCGACGCCTACGTGCGCCAGCACCGCGCGGTGGCGGCCGCCGTGCACGCCGCGGTCGCCGCGCGGGTGGAGGTGGACCCCGAGTGGGACCTCGTCTACCAGTCGCGCTCCGGGCCGCCCGAGGTGCCGTGGCTGGAGCCGGACGTGAGCGACCACCTCGACGCGCTGTCCGCTGCGGGGGTCCCCGGCGTCGTGCTCGTGCCGGTCGGGTTCGTCAGCGACCACATGGAGGTCGTGTGGGACCTCGACACCGTGGCGCTCGAGCACGCGCGCTCGCTCGGCCTGCCGGCGGCGAGGTCCGCGACAGTGGGCACGGACCCGCGGTTCGTCGCCGCCGTGCGCGAGCTGGTGCTCGAGCGGGTCGGCCTCGTGCCGCCCCGGGCGCTCACCCCGCTGGGGCCGTCGCACGACGTGTGCCCGGCCGGCTGCTGCCCGAACCCGCGCGGCCCGCGTCCGGCGCTGTGCGGGTCGGACTGAGCGGGCGCGACCCGCGCGCCCGGGCGGCGCGGGAGGGCCGTGGTGCGGCAGGATCGAGGACGTGAACCTCGACTACGACCCCGGCCTGCTCGACGAGCTGCACGAGCTCGCGGTCGCCGCGGCGTGCGAGGCGGCCGACGCGGTGCACACCGCGCGGCGCTCCGGCGTCACGGTGGCGGCCACTAAGACCAGCGCCTCCGACGTCGTCACCGCGATGGACCGGCGCAGCGAGGCGCTGCTCGTCGACCGCATCCTCACGGCCCGGCCCGACGACGGCATCCTCGGCGAGGAGGGCGCGGACCACGTGGGGGAGACCGGCGTGCGCTGGGTGATCGACCCCATCGACGGCACGGTCAACTACCTCTACGACCTGCCGTCGTGGGCGGTGTCGGTGGCGGCCGAGATCGACGGCACGACCGTCGTCGGCGTGGTCGCGGCGCCCGCGCTGGGCGAGACCTACGTCGCCGTCCTCGGTCGCGGCGCCCGCCTGCACGACGGGCAGGGGGTGCGCACCCTGCACGTGAACGACCCGGTCGAGCTGCCGCAGGCGCTGGTGTCCACCGGTTTCGGCTACACCGTGGAGCGCCGCGCGGCGCAGGCCCGGGTGGTCGCGGAGGTGGTGCCCACGGTGCGCGACATCCGCCGCGCCGGTGCGTGCAGCCTCGACCTGTGCTGGGTGGCGGCCGGCCGGGTGGACGCCTACTACGAGCGCGGACCGCACGCCTGGGACGTCGCGGCCGGCGGACTGGTGCTCACCGAGGCCGGCGGCCGGCTCGGCGGGCTGCACGGCGCCCCGGCGTCCGAGGAGCTCGTGATCGGCGCGGGCCCGCACCTGTTCGGGCCGCTGCACGACTTGCTGGCCGGGCTCGGGGCCGACTCCGACTGACGGGGCCGCGCGACGCCGCCGGCGCGGGGGTCAGCCGTCGAGGCGGCGCAGCTCGGCGCGGTACCAGTGCCCGTTCGCGACGTAGCGCTCGACGGCGTAGGCGAACGCGCCCTCGGCCACCGCGCCCTCGCGGATCCGGCACGTCACGCCGAGCGCCATGGCGCCGCCGGGCACCTCGGTGTCGTTGGGCACCAGGGCCGACGCGCCCACGAGCGACCCGCGTCGTAGGACCACCCGGTGCAGCACGACGGAGCCGGAGCCCACGAGGCAGTCGTCCTCGACCGTGCAGCCCTCGAGGTGGGCGTTGTGGCCCACCACGACGCGGTCGCCGATCACCGTGGGCAGGTCGGCGGTGCAGTGCACGACGGTGCCGTCCTGCACGGAGGTGCGGGCGCCGACGGTGATCGTGCCGTGGTCGCCGCGCAGCACCGCGGTCGGCCAGACCGTGGACTCAGGGCCGATCGTGACGTCGCCGATCAGCACCGCCTCGGGGTGCACGAAGGCGTCGGGGTGCACGCGCGGAACTCGTTCGCCGAGGGCGTAGATGGGCACGCGGGGGCCTCCTGGGTCACCTGGACGGGACGGGCCGGTTGCGCGCAGCCCGCGCGGGTGTGAGTCTTCCCACCCCGCATTCCGACGCGCCATCGGGGGGTCGTTTCTCTCCCGTCACCCGCGTCGGGCACAATCCCCGGACGTCGAGGCCGACCGCGGGGATGAAACCCGGGGGGCCGGACGTTGACCGGCTGCACGACGAGGGGCCCCCGAGGACGCGGGCCCGGGCACGGACCGCACGCGAAGCCGAGGACACATGGCCACTGACTACGACGCTCCCCGCAAGACCGACGACGAGCTCGCCGAGGACTCCCTCGAGGAGCTCAAGGCCCAGCGCGCCAACAAGGCGGCGTCCTCCGTGGACGTCGACGAGGTCGAGCTGGCCGAGAACCTCGAGCTGCCCGGCGCCGACCTCTCCGACGAGGTCCTGACCACCCGTGTGGTCCCGCGGCAGGCCGACGAGTTCACCTGCTCCAAGTGCTTCCTGGTGCACCACCGCAGCCAGCTGGCCAAGGAGGTCAAGGGCCTCCCGATCTGCCGGGACTGCGCCTGACCGGTCCCGAGCACCGGGCGGCTCCCGCGTGAGCGAGCGGGAGCCGCATCGCGATGCCCCGCACCCGGCGCCGGGTCCGCCCGCGCCGGGCGACCCGGCCGTGCCCGAGCCCGACCTGGTCGCGCAGCAGGAGGCCCGCGAGGTGGCCGCGATCGTCGAGCGGCTCGGCGACGACGCGCTGCCCCGGCCCGAGCGCGCCCGCCAGCTCGTGCGGCTCTCCGCCATCGTGGGAGCTCGGGCTCGCCGCGCCGGCGCCCAGGCGGTCACCAGCGGCCGCATGCTGGCCGACCTCCTCATCGACGCCGCACCGCACATCCCGGTGCGCGACCTCGACACCCTGAGCCGCCACCACCACGGGCTCACCGGCGAGGCGCTCGCCGACGCCCTCGTGCGCAACGCCGCGCGGACCACGAGCGGCATCGGCGCTGCCGGCGGCGCCGTGGCCGCGGCCGAGTGGGCCGCGATGCCGCTGCTGGTGACCGTCCCGCTCGAGGTGGTCGTGGAGACCGTGGCCGTGGCCGCCGTCGAGGTGAAGCTCGTCGGCGAGCTGCACGCCGTCTACTCCGTGCCCGTGCCCGGCACGGGCGCGCAGCGCGCGGTGGCCTTCGCCGGGTCGTGGGCGAGCCGGCGCGGGATCGACCCGATGCGCCCGTGGACCATCCCCAACGTGCTGGGCATCGCCGGGCGCCAGCAGCTCGGCAAGCGGATGCTCGCCCGGTTCGCCCGCAACCTCGGCACCCTCGTGCCGTTCCTCGTGGGCGCCGCGATCGGCGCCCGGGTCAACCACCGCGAGACCCGGCTGCTGGCCGACGCGATGCGCCTGGACCTGCGCCGCGTGGCCGCCGAGCGCGGGACGCCCCCGCCGGCCTGAGCCGCCGAGCGCGGTCGCGCGGGCCGGCGCGGCCTCAGTCGCCCGCGTGCCGCGGCGCGGTCATGCGGTCGACCGCGACCTGCACGACGGCGACGACCGCGGCGGTGGCCACCGCCCACACGATCACCCGGCGCATCGAGGCGTCGGGGTCCGCGGCGCTCGGGGGCTTGTTGCCCGTGGAGCGCACGTAGGCCTTCTCCAGCACCTTGCGGGCCGCCCACGTGCCGACCAGTGCGATCACGGGCGCCGCGAGGGAGAGGGCGCGCGGCGCGTCGACCAGGTCGTCGTCCGCGGGGACGGGGCTGACGTCTGTGCTCATGCCGTTCCTGTCCTGTCGCCGTCGGTGTCGTCTCCACCACCGGTGGCGCCGGCTGCGCCGGTGCCGTCGCTGGTGCTCGTGCCGATGGTCCGGCTCGTCTCGCCCTCCCAGCCTGCCACGTCCGCCCGGGACGTGGGCGGGCCGCCCGACGGCGGCACCGCCTCGCGGGCGGCGTCGCGGGCCGGGGCGAGCGTGGTGGCGAGGCGGCGGCCGTGGCGGGTGGACAGCAGCCAGTAGGGGTGCGGGTCGTCGGGGTCGTCGACCTCCACGAGCACGCTGCGCGCGACCCAGCCGCGCAGGCAGAGGTAGGCGGCGGGGTCGGCCCGCGGGCCGCGCACCTGCCGGGTCTGCTCGGCGTCCAGCGGCGCGATCCGCCCTACGTACCGCAGCGGCAGGCGGGCCCGGCCCGCGCGCAGCACGCGGTCGTCGACCACGAGCAGCGGCGCCGAGCCCAGCAGCCACCAGGCCGCGAGGCCCTGCGCGCCGAGGAACACCAGAAGCCCCCACCCCGCGCCGAGGGGGAACCCGTAGGCGATGCCGAGGGAGCTGGTGAGCAGCACCGTGACCAGCCACATCCACCACGGGGCGTGCACCCGCTCGCGGTAGGCGACGAGGGTGCCGTCCACGCCCTCCACGCAGGGCTGCGGCCCCGGGCCCGCGTCGTCGGCGTCGCTCACGCGCCCGAGCCTGCCACGTCCGCGGGGCACGCCCGGCCGGTAGGGTCGAGCACCGTGACGAGCGAGCCACCCGCGGCGCCCGAGGGCGCGCCTCCTGCGCGCGGCGGCCTGCTGCCGACCACCCCGCCACCGGACGCCGTCGTGCCCGAGCGCAGCCCGGCCGCGCCGGCGCCCGGCGAGCCGATCCCGAGCCACTACACCCGCTGCTACGGCTGCGGCGTGGACCACGGCAGCGGGCTGCACCTGGCGCTGGTGGCGGGCGAGGGCCTCAGCCTGCACGGCACGTTCACGGTGACCGACCAGCACCAGGGCGCCCCGGGCCTGGCCCACGGCGGGCTGCTCACCACCGCCCTCGACGACGCGCTGGGCGCGCTCAACTGGCTGCTCTCGGCCCCGGCGGTCACCGCGCGGCTCGAGGTGGACTTCCGCCGCCCGGTGCCGGTCGGCACCACGCTGCACCTGCGCACCGACGTCGTGGGGGTCAAGGGGCGCAAGGTCTTCACCCGCGCGGTGGGCCGGATCGGCGCGGCCGACGGGCCGGTGGCCGTCACCGCGGCCGCGATGTTCATCCAGGTGCCGGTCGAGCACTTCACCGCCCACGGCCGCCCGGAGGACGTGGAGCAGGCGCGCGAGGACCGCGCCGTGCGCAGCAGCCTGCGCAACCTCGAGGTCAACCCGTGACGCCGCGGCCGCCGCACGCCGTCGACGTCCTGGTCCACCGCATCGACCCGGACCTGCCGCTGCCGTCCTACGCCCACCCCGGCGACGCGGGCCTCGACCTCGTGACGCGCGTGGCCGCCGTGGTCGCCCCCGGCGAGCGCGTGCTGCTGCCCACCGGCGTCGCGATCGCCCTCCCGGAGGGCTACGCCGCGTTCGTGCACCCGCGCTCCGGCCTCGCCGTGCGCTACGGCGTCTCCCTGGTGAACGCCCCGGGCACGATCGACGCCGGCTACCGGGGGGAGATCGCCGTGTCCGTGGTGAACCTCGACCCGCGCGAGCCGGTCACCTTCGACCGTGGCGACCGGGTCGCCCAGCTCGTCGTCCAGCGCGTCGAGCACGCCGTGCTGCACGAGGTCGAGTCCCTGCCCGGCTCCGACCGCGGTGCGGGTGGCTTCGGCTCGTCGGGCCGCTAGCGTCGTCCCCGAGGGCGGTCACCGCCCGCCCGTCCGTCCCGTGCCACAGCCGAGGAGTCCTGGTGTTCCGTCGCCGCCGTCGCGATCCGTCCGACGCCGACCAGCCCGACATCGACGACGTCGGCCCCGGGGCCGGCGACGAGGACGACGCCGACGACGGCGCCGACGCCGGGACCCAGGCCGACACGTCCGCCGCGGCGGACCGAAGCGGCGGGCCGTTCGACGTCTCCGAGGTCGACGACGACGGCATCACGCGGCTCGACCTCGGCGGCCTGCGGGTGCCCGGTGTCGAGGGGATGGAGCTGCGCCTCGACCTCGACGAGACCGCCGAGCGGGTGATGTCCGTGACGGTCGTCGACGGCCGTTCGGGCATGCAGCTCATGGCCTTCGCCGCGCCGCGCACGCAGGGCATCTGGGACGACGTGCGCGAGGAGATCCGCGCCAACCTCGCCGCCGGCGGCACCGTGGACGTCGTCAACGGGCCGTTCGGACCGGAGGTGCGCTCCACCGTCGTGGCCGAGGGGCCGCAGGGCCAGTCGCAGATGCAGCCGGTGCGGTTCGTCGGCATCGACGGCCCGCGGTGGTTCCTGCGCGCGCTGTTCACCGGCGCCGCCGCGCGCGACGCCGCCGCCGCCGAGGTGCTCGAGCAGGTGCTGCGCGCCACGGTCGTGGTGCGCGGGGTCGAGGCCATGGCGCCGGGCGACCAGCTCCCGCTCCAGGTGCCCGAGCAGGTGCCCGAGGGCATGGCCCGTCAGGGCGCCGAGGGGCAGGAGCGCCCGCCGCTGTCGATGCCCGAGCGCGGGCCGGAGATCACCGAGACGCGCTGAGCCGCCCCAGCGCCGCGCGCGCGGCACGGCCGAGGGCGCCGCGGTCCGGACCGGGAGCGCCGCGCGCCACGACGGTCAGGGCGGCGTGCGGCAGCGCCGCGGCCCAGGCGGCCGCCACCTCCGCCGGGTGCAGCGGGTCGTCGGCCAGCGCGACCACCGCGGCGGGCACGTCGACGCCGCCCAGCTCGTCGAGGGTGGGTCCGGGGCTGGCCGCCGCGGCCTCGAGCGCCGCGGCGAGCGCGTCGTCGTCGTACTCGGCCCAGCCGCGGGCCAGCTCGTCCACCACCCAGTCGCCGGCCGCGGCGGCGCGCAGCCCGGCCAGCACCGCGGCCGACCCGCGCGCCCGCACCTCGGCCGCCGTGGCGGCGGTGAGCCCCGCGACGGGGCCTGCCGGGCCGGTCCAGGCCGGCATCGCGAGCACGAGCGAGTCGGCCCGCCCGCCGCGGGCGGCCCACAGGGCCACGGCGTGGGCGCCGAGCGAGACCCCCGCCGCCAGCACGACGTGCGCGTGGGCCGCATGGTCGGCGAGGCGGGCGACGACGTCCTCGACGTGCCCGCGCGCGTCGACCTCCACGACCGCCGCTCCTGCGGGCACGGCCGGGCCGAGCAGCCGGGCGGCCGTGGCCGGGCAGGAGCCCGCACCGTGGACGAGGAGTGCGATGCCCGTCACAGCCGGTGATGCTGTCACGCCGCGCGGGGGAGCCGCGGCGCTCGGGCCGACGTGTGGGCGGCCGCGGGACGGCTAGCCTGGACGCATGAGCACGGACACCGCGGGGCGCGGGCGGCTGGCGCGCATCGCGCGCACCCAGTCGGAGCTCGACGCCGACCGGCTCGAGGACGAGGCCACCGCGCAGGGCGCGACGCACATCCGCGACTGCCAGGGCGGCCTCGTCACCACGGTCACCGGCCGCCTGCGGTCGGTCACCCTGCGCCCGGTGGCCAAGGCGCCCGCCGTCGAGGCGGAGCTGTGGGACGGCACCGGCCGGCTCACGCTGCTGTTCCTCGGCCGCCGGCGCATCCCGGGCATCACGCCGGGCCGCCACCTGGTCGTGCACGGCCGTCCCATCGTGCGCGACGGCGAGCGGGCCATGGTGAACCCGCGCTACGAGCTGCTCCCCACCGTGACGGACTGACGCCGATGACGGCGGACGCGGTGCCGGCCGGCCACGAGCCGGAGCGCCATCCTGAGCACCCCCACGACCACCACCTGGCGGAGGCGTTCAGCGGCGGCGCCGGGGAGGGCACCGGGCGGCCGGGCGACGCCACCACCGAGCAGCTCATGGCCGACGCCATCGGCGGCTGGCGCGGGCTGGTCGACTCCAGCGTGCCGGGCGCGCTCTTCCTCGTGGTCTACGTCCTGGACGGCAACGTGCTCGGCCCGGCGCTATGGGCGGCGGTGGGCTCGGGCGCGGTGCTCGCGGTGCTGCGCCTGGTGCGCCGCGAGTCGCTCCAGCAGGTGCTCTCCGGGTTCATCGGGATCGCCTTCTGCGCGTGGCTGGCCTCGCGCTCCGGGCGGGCCGAGGACTTCTACCTGCCCGGGCTGCTCATCAACCTGGTCTACGGGCTCGCGCTCGGGATCTCGGCTCTGGTGGGCCACCCGCTGCTCGGCTACGCCGTGGGCGCGGCCACCGGCGACATCACCGGCTGGCGCGCGGTGCCCGAGCAGCGGCGCGCCTACGCGCTGGCGACGTGGTCGTTCGTGGCGGTCTACCTGTCCCGGCTCGTGATCCAGGTGCCGCTCTACCTCGCCGGAGCGGTGGGGCCGCTCGGCGTCGCCAAGCTCGCGCTCGGCTGGCCGCTGTTCGCGCTGGCCGGGCTGTTCTCCTGGCGGCTCATCCGCAAGGCGCGGGCCGAGGCTCCGGTGCCGGAGCGCGCCGACGACGCGCTCGCCCGCGAGGGCGCGGCGGGCGACTGACGACGCACCCGGGGTTCGTCCCGGGTCGTCCCGCCCTCGCCGTCCCGGACGGCGGACGGGTGACGCGGCGGTCAGCCGCCGAGCAGTGCCTCGAGCGCCGGCTCCTGCTCGGGGGAGGCCACGAAGAGCAGCTCGTCGCCGGACTCCAGCGAGTCGTCGGGGCTCGGCGCGATCACGCGGGTGTCGCGGATGATCGCGACCAGTGCGGTGTCGACCGGCCAGCGCACGGTGGCGACGCGCGCGCCGACCACTGCCGAGGACGCCGGCAGGGTGAGCTCCACCAGGTTGGCGTTGCCCTGGCGGAAGGTGAACAGCCGCACCAGGTCGCCGACGGTCACCGCCTCCTCGACCAGGGCGGAGAGCATGCGCGGCGTGGAGACGGCGACGTCGACGCCCCAGGCCTCGTCGAACATCCACTCGTTCTTGGGGTGGTTGACCCGGGCGACCACGCGGGGGACGCCGTACTCGGTCTTGGCCAGCAGCGACACCACGAGGTTCACCTTGTCGTCGCCGGTCGCCGCGATGAGCACCTGGCACGAGGGCAGGTCCGCGCGGTCGAGCACGGCGATCTCGCAGGTGTCGCCGAGCAGCGCGGAGACGCCGGGCACGACGTCGGGCCGGGCCTTCTCCGGCTCCTTGTCGATGAGCAGCACGTCGTGGCCGTTGTTGACCAGCTCGCGCGCGATGGCGCGGCCGACCTTGCCGGCCCCGGCGATGGCGATCCTCATCAGTGCGCCTCCGGTCCGGCGGCGAGCACCGCGGCGATCGCGTCGCGCTGCGCGGGGTCGAGGAGCACGTGCACGACGTCGTCGGCCTGCACCACGGTGTCGACGTCGGGGAGCATGCCCTCGCCGTAGCGGGTGATGAGCGCCACGCGCGCGCCGGACTCCTTCTCCAGCCGGCTCACGCGATGCCCGACCCACTCCTCGGCGACGGGCAGCTGGGTGAGGGCGACCTTGCCCGAGCCGTCGCGCCACTCGTCGCCGACGGAGTCCGGCAGGATCTGGCGCAGGATCTGGTCGGTCTGCCAGGCCACGCTGGCCACCGTGGGGATGCCCAGCCGCTGGTAGACCTCCGCCCGTCGGGGGTCGTAGATGCGGGCGACCACCTTCTCCACGGAGAAGGTCTCCCGGGCCACCCGGGCGGCGAGGATGTTGGAGTTGTCGCCGCTGCTCACCGCGGCGAAGGCGTGGGCGCGCTCGATGCCGGCCTTGAGCAGCGTGTCGCGGTCGAACCCGATCCCGGTGACGGTGAGGCCGGCGAAGTCCGCCTGGAGCTTGCTGAAGCTCGTCGCGGACTGGTCGACGACCGCCACGGAGTGGCCGGCCTGGTCGAGGGTGAGGGCCAGCGCGGAGCCCACGCGGCCGCAGCCCATGATGACGACGTGCACGAGGTCGAACGCTACACGGCGTCCGACCGGCCCGGGCCGCCCGTGTGCCCGTAGAGTGCGGTGACGTGCCTCCTCTGACGAACTTCGGCAAGCGCCTGCTCGTGGGGCGCGCGCTGGCGAGCGAGCAGCTCTCCGAGACGCTGCTGCCCAAGCGCATCGCCCTGCCGGTGTTCGCCTCGGACGCGCTCTCGTCCAACGCCTACGCCACGCAGGAGATCCTGCTGGTCCTGGCCCTCGGCGGCACCGCGTTCTACGCCTACGCCCCCTGGGTGGCCGGACTGGTGGTGCTGGTCTACGCCGTCGTCGTCGCGTCCTACCGGCAGAACGTCCACGCCTACCCCAGCGGGGGCGGCGACTACGAGGTGGTCACGACCAACCTCGGCGCCAAGGCAGGCGTCTTCGTGGCCAGCGCGCTGCTGGTCGACTACGTCCTCACCGTGGCCGTGTCCATCGCCTCGGCGGTGGCCAACCTGGCCTCGGCCTACCCCTTCATCGGGGCGAACAAGGGCGAGTGGGCGGTCGGCATCATCGTGGTGATCACGCTCATGAACCTGCGCGGCGTGCGCGAGTCCGGCGCGCTGTTCGCGATCCCGACGTACGGTTTCATGCTCGGCATCTTCGGGATGACCGGCTACGCGCTCTACCGCATCTTCGTGGCGGGCGACACCCTGCGGGCCGAGAGCGCCGACTGGCAGATCGTGGGCACCTCGACCTTCACCGGCTTCGCCCTCGCGTTCCTCGTCGCCCGCGCCTTCTCGTCCGGTACCACGGCGCTCACCGGCATCGAGGCCATCGCCAACGGCGTGCCCGCCTTCCGCAAGCCCAAGAGCCGCAACGCGGCCACGACGCTGCTGCTGCTGGGCACGATCGCGATGACGATGTTCGTGTCGATCACCTGGCTCGCGCTCTACACGCAGGTGCACGTCGTCGACCCCGACTCGTCGCTGGTGCTCCAGGGCCTGCCGGACGGCCAGGTGGAGAAGACCGTCATCGCGCAGGTGGCCCAGGCGGTGTTCGGCGAGTTCGACCTCGGCTTCTTCTACGTGTCCTTCGTGACGGCGCTGATCCTGGCGCTGGCGGCGAACACGGCGTTCAACGGCTTCCCGGTGCTGGGCTCGATCCTCGCCCGCGACGGCTACCTCCCCCGGCAGCTGCACACGCGCGGCGACCGGCTCGCCTTCTCCAACGGCATCGTGGTGCTGGCCGGCCTCGCGATCCTGCTCGTGGTGGTCTACCAGGCCGAGGTCACCAACCTGATCCAGCTCTACATCGTGGGCGTCTTCGTCTCGTTCACCTTCAGCCAGCTCGGCATGATCCGGCACTGGAACGCGCTGCTGCGGCAGAAGCCCAGCGTCGCCGAGCGGCGGCGGATGCTGCGCAGCCGCACGGTGAACGCCATCGGGTTCGTGATGACCGGCACGGTGCTCGTCATCGTGCTGGCGACCAAGTTCACCAAGGGCGCCTGGATCGTGTGCATCGCGATGCCGTTGCTCTACCTGCTCATGCAGGGCATCCACAAGCACTACGACCACGTGCGGCGCGAGCTGGCCGCGGGCGACGACGAGTCCGTGACACTGCCCTCGCGGGTGCACGCGATCGTGCTTGTGTCCAAGGTGCACAAGCCCACGCTGCGCGCCCTGGCCTTCGCCCGCGCGACCCGGCCGTCCACGCTCGAGGCCGTGACCGTGGACGTCGACCCGCCGGACACCGCGGCCTTCGTGGCCGACTGGGAGCGGCGCGGCATCCCGGTGCCGCTCACGGTGCTCGACTCGCCCTACCGCGAGATCACCCGGCCGGTGCTCGACTACGTCCGGAGCGTGCGCCGCGACAGCCCGCGCGACCTCGTCGTGGTCTACATCCCGGAGTACGTCGTCGGCCGCTGGTGGGAGCAGCTGCTGCACAACCAGAGCGCGCTGCGGCTCAAGACCCGCCTGCTGTTCAGCCCCGGCGTCATGGTGTGCGCCGTGCCGTGGCAGCTGGCCTCGAGCGAGCTGCTGGCCGACCGGCCCGAGTCGGTGGCCGCGGGCGCGGTGCGCCGCGGCGAGCCGAAGGCGGGCATCCAGGACGCCGTCGTCGCGGGCGAGTACGAGGCCGCGCCGCGCAGCCGCGCCACCCGTCCGTGAGCGGAGAGCCCGCCGAGCCCTGGTCGCCCGTCGTCGGCGAGCGGGTGACCGTCGTGGCCGAGCGCGTCGCGCACGGCGGTCACGTCGTCGCCCGCCACGAGCGGCGCGTGCTGTTCGTGCGGCACGCGCTGCCGGGCGAGCGGGTCGAGGCGGTCATCACCGCAATCGGGCCCCGGGGCCGCTTCGCCCGGGCCGACGCCGTGCGCGTGCTCGACGCCTCGCCGGACCGCGTGGTGCCCCCGTGCCCGCACTCCGGGCCCGGCCGGTGCGGCGGCTGCGACTGGCAGCACGCGTCGCTGATCGCCCAGCGCCGGCTCAAGGCCGAGGTGCTGCGCGAGCAGCTCGCCCGGCTCGGCGGGGTGGACGACGTCGAGGGCGTGCCGCTCGCGGACGCGGTGGACGTCGAGGCGGTCGCGGGGGACACCGACGGGCTGGGCTGGCGCACCCGGGTGCGCTTCGCCGTGACGGCGCAGGGCGAGCTGGGCCTGCGCCGGTTCCACAGCCACGACCTCGAGGTGGTGGGGGACTGCCCCCTCGCGACGCCGGGGGTGCGCGACCTCGGCCTCACGGCGCTGCGCTGGCCGGGCGCCACCGAGGTGGAGGCGATCCGCTCGTCCACCGGCGATGCGGCCGTGGTGCTCGAGCCGCCGTCCGCCGCCGTGCCGGACGGCCTGCCGCGCGAGGTCGCCGTGGCCGGCCGCCGCGGCCGCAGGTGGGTGTCCGAGGAGGCCGGCGGCCGCTCGTGGCGGGTCAGCGCCGCGGGCTTCTGGCAGGTGCACCCGGGCGCCGCGGGCACGCTGGTGGACGCTGTCCGCGGCGCCCTGGGACCGCGCCCCGGCGAGCATCTCGTGGACCTCTACGCCGGTGTCGGGCTCTTCGCCGGGTGCCTGGCCCCGGACCTCGGGCCGCAGGGGCGCGTCGACGCGGTGGAGGCCTCGCCCGACGCCTGCCGGGACGCGCGGCGCAACCTGCACGACCTGCCGACCGTGGCCATCCACGAGGGCGACGTCGGGCGCTGGCTGCGGGCCGGCGCGGTGCAGCACGCCGACCTCGTGGTGCTCGACCCCCCGCGCAGCGGCGCGGGCGCGGCGGTGCTCGACCGGGTGGCCGCCCTCGGCCCGCGCGCGGTCGCGTACGTGGCGTGCGACCCCGCGGCGCTGGGCCGCGACGTCGGCCACCTCCGGCAGGCGGGATGGCGGCTGGCCTCGGTGCGCGGCTTCGACCTGTTCCCGATGACGCACCACCTCGAGGCCGTCGCCCTGCTGCTGCCGCCGTCGTCCTGACCCTGCGCGAGGGGCCCCGGCGCGGGAGGGTGGCGCCGGGCGGTAAGGTGAAGTATCTTGACGTCAAGATACTTTGACCTCCGCCACCGACCGCCCCGCACTGCGAAGGGACGCATCCCATGGCCAGCAAGGACACCTTCGGCGCCCGCTCCGACCTCACGGTGGGGGACGCGACCTACGAGATCTTCCGGATCGACGCGGTCGAGGGCGCGGCGCGCCTGCCCTACACCCACAAGGTGCTGCTCGAGAACCTGCTGCGCACCGAGGACGGCGCGAACGTCACCGCGGACCAGATCCGTGCGCTCGGCTCGTGGGACGCGGCGGCGGAGCCGTCCGAGGAGATCCAGTTCACGCCGGCCCGCGTGATCATGCAGGACTTCACCGGCGTCCCCTGCGTCGTCGACCTGGCCACGATGCGCGAGGCGATGCAGGACCTCGGCGGGGACCCGGACCTGATCAACCCGCTGGCGCCGGCCGAGCTCGTCATCGACCACTCGGTGATCGCCGACTACTTCGCCAGCCCCGAGGCCGTGGGCCGCAACGTCGAGCTGGAGTACGAGCGCAACTTCGAGCGCTACCAGTTCCTGCGCTGGGGCCAGACGGCGTTCCACGAGTTCAAGGTGGTGCCGCCGAGCACCGGCATCGTGCACCAGGTCAACATCGAGGCGCTCGCGCGCGTGGTCATGGTGCGCGGCGGCCAGGCCTACCCCGACACCTGCGTGGGCACCGACTCGCACACCACGATGGTCAACGGCCTCGGCGTGCTCGGCTGGGGCGTGGGCGGCATCGAGGCCGAGGCCGCGATGCTGGGGCAGCCGGTCTCGATGCTCATCCCGCGCGTGGTGGGCTTCAAGCTCACCGGCTCGCTGCCCGAGGGCGCCACGGCCACGGACCTCGTGCTCACCATCACCGAGCAGCTGCGCAAGCACGGCGTCGTGGGCAAGTTCGTGGAGTTCTACGGCGAGGGCGTGAGCGCGGTGCCGCTGGCCAACCGCGCCACCATCGGCAACATGAGCCCGGAGTACGGCTCCACCGTCGCCATCTTCCCGGTGGACGACGAGACGCTGCGGTACCTGCGGCTCACCGGGCGCACCGAGGAGCAGGTCGCCCTGGTCGAGGCGTACACGAAGGCGCAGGGGCTCTGGCACGACCCCGCGCACGAGCCGGTCTACTCCGAGCTGCTCGAGCTCGACCTCGGCTCGGTCGTGCCGTCGATCGCCGGGCCCAAGCGGCCCCAGGACCGCGTGGTGCTCAGCGAGGCCAAGGACGCGTTCCGCACGGCGCTGCCGACGTACACCTCGGAGCCGGACGCCACCGCCACCTTCACCGTCGACGGCACCGAGGTGACGATCGGCCACGGCGCGGTGACCATCGCGGCGATCACGTCGTGCACCAACACCTCGAACCCGTCGGTGATGATCGGCGCCGCCCTGCTGGCGAAGAACGCGGTCGAGCGGGGCCTCACCCGCAAGCCGTGGGTGAAGACCACGCTGGCGCCCGGGTCCAAGGTCGTCACGGACTACTACGACAAGGCGGGGCTCACGCCCTACCTGGAGAAGCTCGGCTTCGACCTCGTGGGCTACGGCTGCACCACCTGCATCGGCAACTCCGGCCCGCTGCCGGAGGAGGTCAGCGCGGCGGTCAACGCCCACGACCTCGCCGCCGCGGCCGTGCTCTCCGGCAACCGCAACTTCGAGGGCCGGATCAACCCGGACATCAAGATGAACTACCTCGCCTCGCCGCCGCTGGTGGTCGCCTACGCGATCGCCGGCACGATGGACCTCGACATCACCTCGGAGCCCCTCGGCACCGACGCCGACGGCAACCCCGTGCTGCTCAAGGACATCTGGCCGACCCCGGCCGAGGTGCAGGCGACGATCGACTCCTGCATCGACGCGGACATGTTCACGTCGCGCTACGCCGACGTCTTCGCCGGGGACGAGCGCTGGCAGTCGCTGCCCACGCCCACCGGCAGCACGTTCGACTGGGCGCCGGACTCCACCTACGTGCGCAAGCCCCCGTACTTCGAGGGCATGTCGGCCACGCCGGACCCGGTGACGGACATCGCCGGCGCCCGGGTGCTGGCCAAGCTGGGCGACTCGGTCACGACCGACCACATCAGCCCGGCCGGCTCCATCAAGGCCGACACCCCCGCCGGTCGCTACCTCGCCGAGCACGGCGTCGAGCGCAAGGACTTCAACTCCTACGGCAGCCGCCGCGGCAACCACGAGGTGATGATCCGCGGCACCTTCGCCAACATCCGGCTGCGCAACCAGCTGCTCGACGGCGTGGAGGGCGGCTACACCCGCGACTTCACCCAGGAGGGCGCGCCGCAGGCGTTCATCTACGACGCCGCGCAGGCCTACGCCGCCCAGGGCACGCCGCTGGTGATCCTCGCGGGCAAGGAGTACGGCTCCGGCTCCTCGCGCGACTGGGCCGCCAAGGGCACCGCGCTGCTCGGCGTCCGCGCCGTGATCGCCGAGTCCTACGAGCGCATCCACCGGTCCAACCTCATCGGGATGGGCGTCCTGCCGCTGCAGTTCCCGGCCGGCAAGAACGCCGACTCCCTCGGGCTCGACGGCACCGAGACCTTCAGCGTCACCGGGGTCACGGAGCTCAACGAGGGCCGCACACCGCGCACCGTGCGCGTGGACGCCACCCGCGCTGACGGCTCGGTGCTCTCGTTCGACGCCGTGCTGCGCATCGACACCCCGGGAGAGGCCGACTACTACCGCAACGGCGGCATCCTCCAGTACGTCCTCCGCTCGCTCGCCTCGTAGCCGCAGGGCGCGCCGGGCACCCGGCGCACCTCGGCACGCCGACGGGACCCGGCCGCGAGGGCGGCGGGGTGGCGCCTGCTGGGGGCCCCTCCTCAGGGCCGGGCTGGGTCGGGCGGCACGAAGGCGAGGTGCTCGGGGTGCCCGGGGTCGAGGCCATCGCGCCGGGCGATGCGCCACCGGCCCTCGTGGACCAGGTGGTGGTGGCGTGAGCACAGGAGCGTGAGGTTGGCCAGCGTCGACTCTCCGCCGTGCTCCCACTCGAGCACGTGGTGGGCCTCGCACCAGTCCGGGCCCATGCGACAGCCCGGGAACGCGCAGTGGCGGTCGCGCGCGACCAGTGCCCGCCACAGACGCGGGTGGACGGTGCGGTAGCGCCGGTGCTCGTCCCACACGTGGTGACGACGGGGGAGCCGGGCCAGGCCGGGCAGCAGGTCCGGAGGCCCGTCCGGCGCTTGGCCGGCGATCCGGTCATGCCGGCCACGGGGGCGGGTGGAGTCCGGCACGCTCCCGGCGGTGAGGATCTCGGTGACCTCGGCGTCGCAGAGCAGCCGACGTACGGTCTGCGCCGGGATCCGCACCGGACCGGGCTCGCCGGGCACGTCGAGCTCGCCGGGCAGCCCGGCGCCGAGCGTCGTGGCCTCGACGAGCACCGTGACGTGGGGGCGGATGCCGTGCCGGGTGCCGACCTCACCGGCACCGAGCCAGTCGTGCACGAGCCGGCCGAGGGCGAGCGCGTTCTGGTGCGGGGCGGCGAGCCGGCGGCGGCGATCGTCGGCGGCCTCGTCCAGCATGGGGTCGCCGGTCGGATCGGCGGCGGTCGGGATCGACCCGTCGCGGAACTGCCGGTCGCGCTCGCGGTCGAGCAGCGTGCGGAACGCGGCACCGGTGCCGAGGTCGAGCGCGCCGCGCACGACGTACTGCTCGCCCACGCGCACCACGTCGAGGAACTGCTCCTCGTAAGCGCGAAGCGCTCTCGCGCCCGCGGACTCCGGGTCGAGGGCGAGGCGGAGGTGGTCGGTGGCCTGCCGCACCTCGCCGACCGTGACGACGGTGGCCAGGGGCAGCAGCTCGCGCACGGCCTCGCTCCGGCGCACGGCGCGCTCGAGCAGCGGGAGATCGGCTACCGCGCGGTCGATCTCGCGGGTGAGCACCTGGACCTTGTCGCGGCTGAGCGATCCGGACAGCCAGGCCGCGAGCACCTCCGGGTAGCGCCGCAGGCGCCGGACAGTGCCCGCGACTTCGCCGGCCCGGGTGGCCGACATCCCGGCGCGCTCGCCGAGGAAGCGCCGCAGCGACAGGTGCCCGGTGGTCCGCAGCTCGCCCGAGAGCTCGAGGCGCGCAGCGGCCGCGTGCGCCACCGCGGTTACGGTGTCGGCCGCGGCCAGCAGGCGCGTGACCATATCCGGCAGCGCCGGGCCGCCGGCGGGCTCGCCCTCGTGCTCCGCGAGCGCCAGCGCCGCGACGTCGCGCTCGATCCGCGCGAGCAGCTCGTGCGCGCGCTCCTGCGACCTCGCGCCGGTGGACGTCATGCCGGGCACGCTACGCGGCACCGCCGACAGTCCCCGACAGCCGGGATCCGTTGCGCCGCAACGAGATCCGTACATAGTCATCCACGGCGACGCATACCGGCGTGTCGTCCCCAGCGCCCACTAGAGTCGCGCTCGTGAGCACCGAGCAGGCCCCTCCCGGATGGCCGCGCGCAGTACTGCCGCCGGCCGCCCCGGGGTGGGAGGACACCGCGGTCGCCTGGCTGCTCGACCAGTGCCCTGCCGACTACCGCGGCCACGAGGTGCTGCGCCGGCATCCCGTGGTGCTCGCCCGCTTCGCCGCCCACCACGTGGAGGCGTCCCTGGCCGGCGCGCGTGCGGCGTACGCCGGCGCCCGCCGCGAGCTGCGCGAGCGGGTCGAGGTGGACGTGCTCGACGCCGCGCTGCGGGCGCTCGAGGCCGAGGGGGCCCGGCTGGCACGGGCGGCCCGGGAGGTCGCGCTCGTGGAGGACGCGCTGCTGGGCACCCGCTGGCGGCCGCGACTCTGATCCCGTGAGCGGTTCCGCCCGTCCCGGTCCGCTCGCCGTCGCGATGCGCCCGGGCGTGCGCCGGGCCCTCGTCAGGCCGTGCGAGCCACCGAGCGCGCCCCGCTCCGGGCGACGGGGGAGACCGCGGGCGTACCGGTCGTCCCGCCCCGCGGACCATCCGGCGTGTACGCGTTTACACCGAGTGGGGCTCGGATCCCCTTGGGACGCACACGAATCCGGACATAGCCGCCCGAGGTGTCGGGCGCGTGACGAAATTGTTACCGGACACAACGAATTCGTTGCCGGGAACAGTGGCCTGGGCCACACCGCGGCCAATATGTTCGGGCTGGCAACATTCCCGGCGGGTCACCGATCCCCGGGCGCTCCCTCCCGGGTGGCTCACCCGGGGCCTTCAGGCACGGCGGACCCGTGCGAGAGAGGACGAGAATGAGCAAGCGTTCCCTGGCCGTGGCGGGAGCCGTGGCCCTGTCCCTGCTGCTGGCCGCGTGCGGCAGCAGCACCGCGACCGACACCAGCAGCTCGCCGGCGAGCTCGGACACCGCTGCCGCGTCGAGCCCGGCCGCCTCGGGCGGCACCGTCGGCGTCATCCTCCCCGACACGGCCTCCTCGGCGCGTTGGGAGACGGCTGACCGTCCGCTCCTCATGGACGCGTTCAACGCGGCCGGTGTGACGGCGGACATCCAGAACGCGAACGGTGACAAGACCAAGTTCGCGACGCTCTGCGACCAGTTCATCAGCAACGGCGTCTCGGTCCTCATGATCGTGAACCTGGACAGCGACACCGGCAAGGCCTGCGAGACCAAGGCCGCCGCGCAGGGCATCAAGACGATCGACTACGACCGCCTCACCCTCGGCGGCGGCGCCTCGTACTACGTGTCCTTCGACAACGTCGCGGTCGGCACCGCGCAGGGCGAGGGCCTCGTGAAGTGCATGCAGGACAACGGCGACAAGACCGGCGGCGTCGTGCTCCTCAACGGCTCGCCGACCGACAACAACGCCACGCTGTTCAAGCAGGGCTACGAGAAGGCGATCAAGGACGCCGGCTACACGATCGTGGCCGACCAGTCCGTGCCCGACTGGGACAACACCAAGGCCGGCACGATCTTCGAGCAGATCTACGCCCAGCAGGCCGGCAAGTTCGTCGGCGTCGACGCCGCCAACGACGGCCTCGGCGGTGCGGTCATCGCCGTCCTGAAGAAGAACGGCCTCGCCGGCAAGATCCCGGTGACCGGTCAGGACGCGACCGACGAGGGCCTGCAGCGCGTGCTGCTCGGCACCCAGTGCATGACGGTCTACAAGGCCATCAAGAAGGAGGCCGACGCGGCCTCCGCGCTGGCGATCGCGCTCATCCAGGGCGACCAGGCCAAGGCCGACTCCCTGGCGACCGGCAAGACCGCCGACAGCACCACCGGCAAGGACGTCCCGTCCGTGCTGCTCACCCCGCAGGGCATCACCGCTGCGACCGTGAAGGACGTCGTGGCCGACGGCTTCACCACCGCCGCGAAGCTCTGCACCACCGCCGAGCTCAAGGCCGCCTGCACGAAGTACGGCGTGTCCTGACCCAGCAGCACGTGGGGGTGGGCATCGACTCGATGTCCACCCCCACGTGTGCCACCCGCTCCCGGTGGCGCAGCAACCGCACGATCGAGCCGCCGCGCCGACTCGCGATATGCGTGGATTGACGCGCGCGGCCACCCCGGACCCTCTCCCAGGGGCAGACTCTGCCTGGGACAACCTCCCGCGGGCGCGACCCCACGGTCGTGCCGCTCCCGACGTCGAGCGAGGGACGCATGACAGAACCTGACAGCGGTCAGCCCCTGCTGACCCTCAGCAAGGTGAACAAGAGCTTCGGCGCGGTGCACGTGCTCCGCGACGTCGACCTCACGGTCAGCCTGGGACGCGTGACCGCACTCGTCGGCGACAACGGCGCCGGCAAGAGCACGCTGATCAAGGGCCTGGCCGGGATCCACTCGTTCGACAGCGGCACGTACACGTTCGAGGGCAACGTCGTGCACGTGTCGGACCCCAAGCACGCCAACGCCCTCGGGATCGAGGTCGTGTACCAGGACCTCGCGCTGTGCGACAACCTCGACGTCGTGCACAACATGTTCCTGGGACGCGAGCTGTCGCGGGGCGTCGTGCTCAACGAGGCCGAGATGGAGCAGCGCGCGTCTTCGACGCTCGCCGGCCTCTCGGTACGCACGCTCAAGTCGGTGCGCCAGACCGTCGCCAGCCTCTCGGGAGGGCAGCGGCAGACGGTGGCCATCGCCCGCGCGGTGCTGTGGAACTCCAAGCTCGTCATCCTCGACGAGCCGACCGCCGCACTCGGCGTGGCGCAGACCGAGCAGGTGCTCAAGCTCGTGCGCCGCCTCGCCGACAACGGCCTCGCCGTCATCCTCATCTCGCACAACATGAACGACGTGTTCGAGGTGGCCGACGACATCGCCTGCCTGTACCTCGGCCAGATGGCCGCGCAGGTGCACGCCAAGGACGTGAGCCACGGCCAGGTGGTCGAGCTCATCACCGCGGGCCGCAGCGGGGACATCGGTCTCCCGCGCGATCCCTCCACCTCGGGAGCCGTCGCATGAGCGCCACCATGTCCGCCCCGGAGAAGGTGCAGCCGGCGGACTCCGCCGGGGGCCTCGGTGCCGCCACGCGCGACTACATCGCCCGCATCCGCGGGGGAGACCTCGGCGCACTGCCCGCGGTCCTCGCGCTGATCACGCTCGTCGTCATCTTCACGGCGCTGAAGGGCGACATCTTCTTCAGCACCTTCAACTTCGCCAACCTCATCACGCAGAGCGCGACCTACATCGTGCTGGCGATGGGCCTGGTGTTCGTGCTGCTGCTCGGCGAGATCGACCTGTCCGCGGGCTACGCCGCAGGCACGGCCGGCGCAGTGCTGGGCGTCACGCTCACCCTGCACGGCTGGCCGGTCTGGGCCTCGCTCACGGCCACGCTGCTCACCGGCGTCATCATCGGCCTGTTCATCGGACTGCTGGTGGCCCGGCTGGGGATCCCGTCGTTCGTCGTGACGCTGGCGATGTTCCTGGCGCTGCAGGGCGCGATGCTCATCATCATCGGCGAGGGCGGCACGATCGGGGTCCAGGACCCCTTCATCCTCGCGATCATGAACGGCAACATGTCGCCGCTCGCCGGCTGGATCCTCTTCGCGATCGTGGTGCTGGGCTACGTGTTCTCGACCTACCGCGCGATGTCGCGTCGCCGGGCGGCCGGGCTCGAGGTCCAGTCAATGACGGTCTGGATGGTCAAGGTCGTCTCCCTGGTGGTGCTCTGGGGCGGGGCGACCTACCTGCTCAACCAGGAGCGCTCGCGCAACCCGCAGCTGACGTCCATCAAGGGCATCCCGTGGGTCGTCATCGTGATCTTGGTCCTGCTCGTGGGGCTGTCGTTCCTGCTGCAGCGCACCGGCTTCGGCCGTCACGTGTACGCCGTCGGCGGCAACGCCGAGGCGGCCCGCCGAGCCGGCATCAGCGTGGCGAACGTGAAGGTCGTCTGCTTCGTGTTCTGTTCCACGCTCGCCGCCGTCGCCGGCATCCTGTTCGCGTCCAAGGACAACTCGATCTCGCCGTCCACGGGTGGGTCGACCACCCTGCTCTACGCGGTGGGTGCGGCCGTCATCGGCGGCACGTCGCTGTTCGGCGGCCGCGGCAAGGTCCGCGACGCGATCCTCGGTGGTCTCGTGGTGGCGGTGATCGGCAACGGCCTCCCGCTGATCACCGACAAGTCCGGCATCCAGTTCATCGTCACCGGCCTGGTCCTCCTGGTCGCGGCGAGCGTCGACGCGCTCTCGCGCCGGCGCTCCCTGGCCAGCGGCCGAGCCTGACGCGGGGCGTGGAGGTCGACCCGTGTCGCTCGCAGGCGCCACCCAGGACGAGGTGCGCCGCCACAACCTGGCGGCACTCGTCCGGTTCCTGCACGACCACGGGTCGACCTCCCGCTCCGAGCTGGTCAGCCACACCGGCCTGAACCGCAGCACCGTCGGCGGCCTCATCGCCGACCTCGTCGCCGTCGACCTGGTCCGCGAGACCGAGCCGGTGGGCCGCGGGGTCGGGCGGCCGTCGTACGGCGTCGAGCCGGTGCAGGACCGCGCGTACGTCCTGGCCATCGACCTGCGGGTCGACCGCACGATCGCGGCGATCGTGGGGTTCGGCGGGGTGGTGCTCCACCGGCGCGAGCAGCGCTACCGCAAGGGCCAGCAGCGCGAGGAGAAGATCCTCGCCCAGCTGGTGGAGACCTGCGAGGAGCTGCTCGAGCTCGCGCCCAAGGGGGCCGTGCAGGTGGGCGTGGGCGTCGGGGTGCCCGGCCTGGTGCGCCAGCCGGACGGCCTGGTGCGCTTCGCCCCCAACCTCGGCTGGGTCGACGTCCCGCTGGGCGCGCACCTCGCGTCCGCGCTGAGCGTGTCGACCCCGGTCGTCGTGGGCAACGACTCCGACCTCGGTGCGATCGCCGAGCGGCTGCGCGGCAGCGCGATGGGCGCGGCCAACGTGATCTACCTGTCCGGGCAGGTCGGCGTCGGCGGCGGGATCACCGTGGACGGCAAGCTGCTGACCGGTGCGGAGGGCTACGCCGGCGAGGTCGGCCACATGCGGGTCAACCCCCACGGCCGGGCCTGCCGCTGCGGCGCGATCGGCTGCTGGGAGACCGAGATCGGTGAGCCGGCCGTCCGGCTGGCCACCGGCGCGGACGAGTCCACGAGCGTGAGCGAGATCGTCGGCTCGGCCCTGGCCGGCGACGAGCAGGCGATCCGCGGCCTCGAGCACGTCGGCGGCTGGCTCGCGGTGGGCGTGGTCAACCTCGTGAACATCTTCAACCCCGACGTCGTGGTGCTCGGCGGCACGCTCCGCGAGATCCTGCCGCTGGTGCGCGAGAGCGTGGAGGGGGCGCTCTCGGGGTCGCTCACCGCGGCCCCGAGCGAGCACGTCGTGCTCGTGCCGCCCGCCCTGGGCGACGACTCCACCCTGCTGGGGGCCGCCGAGGTGGCGTTCGCCCCGCTGCTCGACGACCCGCTCGGCGTGGTCAGCGCCCCCCGGCGCCGCTCGAGCCGCAGCCGCGCCGGCGTCTGAGGCGGCCGGCCCCGTCGTCCGGTCCGCGATGCGGTCGGTCCGGTGTGAGGACGGACACCGCGCCCCGCGCAGCGCGTGCGCAGCCCGCCCGCGTCCCTAGACTGGACGGCATGTCCGTGCTCCGAGGGATCCGGTCGCCGCGCGACCTGAAGGCGCTGCCGCCCGACGCGCTGCCTGCGCTCGCGGAGGAGATCCGCGCCGAGCTGGTCGAGAAGGTGACGCGCACCGGGGGCCACCTCGGGCCCAACCTCGGCGTCGTCGAGTTGACGATCGCGCTGCACCGCGTGTTCACCACGCCGCAGGACGTCCTGGTCTTCGACACCGGCCACCAGGCCTACGTGCACAAGATGCTCACCGGCCGCCTCGAGGGCTTCGACGCCCTCAAGCAGGAGGGCGGCCTGTCCGGCTACCCGAGCCGCGAGGAGTCCGAGCACGACGTCGTCGAGAACTCCCACGCCTCCACGGCGCTGTCGTGGGCGGACGGCATCGCCAAGGGTCTCGAGCGCACCGGCGAGCTCGGCGAGCGCCACGTGGTCGGGGTCATCGGCGACGGAGCCCTCACCGGCGGCATGGCCTGGGAGGCCATCAACAACATCGCCGCCTCCCAGCGGCCCGTCGTCCTGGTGGTCAACGACAACGGCCGCTCCTACTCGCCCACGATCGGCGGTCTGGCCACCCACCTCGCCACGCTGCGCACCGCCTCGAGCTACGAGCGCGTGCTCGACTGGGGCAAGCGCGCCCTCGGCCGCACCCCGGTCGTGGGGGAGCCCGTCTACGAGGCGCTGCACGGCGTCAAGAAGGGCCTCAAGGACGTCCTCGCGCCCCAGGGCATGTTCGAGGATCTCGGGCTCAAGTACATCGGCCCGGTCGACGGCCACGACTGCCTCGCGCTCGAGCACGCGCTCACCCGCGCCCGGCACTTCCCGGGGCCGGTCATCGTGCACGTCATCACCGAGAAGGGCCGCGGCTACGAGCCCGCCCTGCGCGACGACGCCGAGCGCTTCCACGCCGTCGGCGTGATCGACGCCGAGACCGGCCTGCCGCTGCGCAGCGGCGGCCCCTCGTGGACCTCGGTCTTCAGCGACGAGCTCGTCCGCCTCGGGCACCGGCGGCGCGACGTCGTGGCCGTCACGGCCGCGATGATGGGGCCCACCGGCCTCGACGCGTTCTGCGAGCAGTTCCCGGACCGCACCTACGACGTCGGCATCGCCGAGCAGCACGCGGCGACCAGCGCCGCCGGCATGGCCTACGCCGGGCTGCACCCGGTGGTGGCCGTCTACGCGACCTTCATCAACCGCGCCTTCGACCAGGTGCTCATGGACTGCGCCCTGCACCGCGCGGGCGTCACCTTCGTGCTCGACCGCGCCGGGGTCACGGGCGACGACGGCCCGAGCCACAACGGCATGTGGGACATGTCGATCCTCCAGGTGGTGCCCGGCCTGCGCATCGCCGCCCCGCGCGACGGCGCCACGCTGCGCGAGGAGCTCGGCGAGGCACTGGCCGTGTCCGACGCCCCCACCGTGCTGCGCTTCCCCAAGGGGGCCGTGGCCGCGGACATCCCGGCGATCGAGCGCATCGGCACGGTCGACGTGCTGCGCCGCGACCAGGACGCCACCGTGCTCGTGGTGGCGGTCGGCGCCTTCGCCGGCCTCGGGCTCGAGGTGGCCGACCGGCTCGAGCAGCAGGGCATCGCCGTCACGGTGGTCGACCCGCGCTGGGTGAGCCCGGTGCCGCCCGCGCTGGTCGAGCTGGCCCGCGAGCACCGGCTCGTGGTCAGCGTGGAGGACAACGTGCGCCAGGGCGGGATCGGCAGCTCGATCGCCGCCGCGCTGCGCGACGCGGACGTCGACGTCGCCTTCCGCGACTTCGGCATCGAGCGCGCGTTCCTGGCCCACGGCTCGCGCAGCAGCGTGCTGGCCCGCCTGGGGCTCACCGCGCAGGACGTCTCGCGCGCCGTGGTCGAGACCGTCGCGCGGCTCGACAACGCCGCCGCGACCCCGGCCGCCGACCTCGCCGACGCGCCCGCGACCGACGACGCCGGCTGACCGGCCGGGCCTCTGAGGGGCCCTGCGCTCAGGCCAGGCGCTCCACCGGGGTGCCGAGCTCCACCGGGGCGGGGTCGGCCAGCGACTGGGCGACGATGTCGCCGCCCGGCCGCACGAGGGTCACCTCGTCGGCGGTGACGAGCACGGGCCGCGGGAACCCCTGCTCCTGCGGGTCGGTGAGGGCCGCGGCCGCGGGCACGAACGCCGGGTCGAGCCGGCCCAGGTCGAGCCAGCCGCGGCGCCGGGTGGGGATCGCCGCCGAGCGCATCCCCTCGCCGCCCAGCAGCATCCGCCGGAACCGCGCCGAGGCCAGCAGGGTGGGCACGTCGGCGTCGCCGAGCGGGCGCAGCACCGCCGAGGTGTCGCGCACGAACCGCTCGGCCGCGAGCCCGGCCATGTCCTCCAGGTAGCGCTCGGCCCGCTCGAGCGCCGCCGCGGGGTCGAGGCCCGCCGCGGTGAGCAGGGAGACGGGCAGCACGCCGCACGCGTCCGGGTCGCGCCGGGCGTCGTCGTCGACACCGCGCAGCGCCAGGCCGAGCTCGAGCGCCCCGCCGAGCACCGGCCGCACGGTCCAGGCCGGACCGGGATGCAGGGCGTGCCCCACGGGCAGGCCGAGCGGACGCACCCGCGCGAGCAGGTGGTCAGCGCCGGACTCCGGGGAGTCGGCGACCGCCACGGCCTCGGCGACGGCGCGGCGCAGCCGCAGCCAGCGGCGCACCCGGCGCTGCACCTCGTCGCCCGGGGTGTCCGATCCGCCCGCGGCGAGCACCAGCTCGCCCCAGCCGACGGCCAGCGTGGACCCGGCCGCGCCGAGGCTCACCCCGGCGTCGCTGAGCTCGACGTCGGCGAGGTCGGCGTCGAGCAGGGAGACGGCGAGGACCGCGCGACGCAGTGCGGTCGACACGCGGTCCTCGGCCATGCTCCGACCGTACGCGGCCGGCCGCGCCGCCTCGACGCCCCGCAGGGTGACACGGGTGCACGCACCGTGGCGGCGGGTGGACTCACGGTCACGCGACCCCCATCCGGGGGGACGCGATCGCGGGCAGCGCCGTGGCGGCGTCCGGTCGGCCTCAGCCGATCGAGGCCACCCACGGGTCGAGGAACCGGCGGCCGGTGACCCGCTCGCTGGTGCCCGTGCGGTCGAGGTACGGCGTGATGCCGCCGAGGTGGAACGGCCAGCCGGCACCGAGCAGCAGGCAGAGGTCGATGTCGCGCGGGTCGGCGACGACGCCCTCGTCGAGCATGAGCCGGACCTCCTGCGCGAGCGCGTCGAGCGCCCGCTGCCGGACCTGCTCCGCGGTGGAGGGGGTCGTGCCGGTCTCGAGCAGCGCGGCGACGTCGTCGGCCATGCGGGGCACCGGACCGTCCCAGGCCAGCAGGGTTCCCACACCGGCCTCGACGATGCGGCGCTGGTTCTCCGAGACGCCGAACCGGTCGGGGAAGGCCTGGTGCAGCGTCTCGGCGGTGTGGAAGGCCACCGCCGGCCCGACCAGCTGGAGCAGGACGAACGGCGACATCGGCAGCCCGAGCGGCTCGAGCGCGGCGTTGACGACGTCGAACGGGGTGCCCTCGTCGTACGCGGCGGTGACCTCGCCGAGGAAGCGGGTCAGCAGCCGGTTGACGACGAACGCCGGCGCGTCGGCGACGAGCACGCACGACTTCTTCAGCGACTTGCCGAGCGCGAACGCCGTGGCGAGCGACGGGTCGTCGGTGCGCTCGGCGCGGGCGATCTCGAGCAGCGGCATGAGCGCCACGGGGTTGAAGAAGTGGAAGCCCACCACCCGCTCCGGGTGCGCCAGCCCCTCGGCCATGGCCGACACCGACAGCGACGAGGTGTTGGTGAGCAGCACGCACGTGTCGGACACGACCTGCTCGACCTCGGCGAAGACCTGCTGCTTCACCTTGAGGTCCTCGAAGACCGCCTCGATGACGACGTCGGCGTCGGCGAACACGTCCTTGGACGTCGCACCGGTGACCAGCGCCTTGAGCCGGTTGGCCTTGTCCGGGCTGATGCGGCCCTTGGCCAGGCGGGTGTCGATCTCGCCGTGCACCCAGGCGACGCCCTTGTCGACGCGCGCCTGGTCGAGGTCGGTCATCACGACCGGCACCTCGAGGCGCTGCACGAACAGCAGCGCGAGCTGGCTGGCCATGAGCCCGGCGCCGACGACGCCGACCTTGGTGACCGGGCGCGCGAGGCCCTTGTCCGGCACGCCCACGGGCCGCTTGGCGCGGCGCTGCACGAGGTCGAAGGAGTAGAGGCTGGCGCGCATCTCGTCGCCCATCACGAGCGTGGCGAGCGCCTCGTCCTCGGCGGCGAAGCCCTCGTCGCGGGTGCGGGTGCGCGCCGAAGCGATGAGGTCGAGCGCGGCGTACGGCGCGGGCGCCGCGCCGTGCAGCTTGGCGTCGACCGCGGCCCGTCCGGCGGCGACGGCGTCGTCCCACGCCTGGCCGAGGTCGACCTCGGGCCGGGTCACCGTCTCGGCGCCGGTGAGCACGCGCGACACCCAGCGCAGCCCCTCGACGAGGAAGTCGGCCGGCTCGAAGGCGACGTCGAAGATCCCGAGGGCGAGCGCCTCGTCGGGCCGCAGCATCCGGTTCTGGTTGAGCGGGTTCTCGACGACGACCTTCACGGCGGACCTGGCGCCGACGAGGCGGGGGAGCAGGTAGGCCCCGCCCCAGCCCGGCACGATGCCGAGCGAGACCTCGGGCAGGGCGATCATGCCGGCACCGGTCGACACGGCACGGTAGGTGCAGTGCAGCGCGACCTCGAGCCCACCGCCGATGGCGGCGCCGTTGACGAGTGCGAACGACGGCACCGGCAGCTCGCCGAGCCGCCGGAACACCTGGTGGCCCAGGCGTCCGAGCGCGCGCGCCTGCTCGATGTCGCGGATGGCCGGCATGCCGGTGACGTCGGCCCCGACCGCGAACACGAACGGCTTGCCGGTGACGACGAGCGCGGCGATCTCGCCGGCCGCGGCGTCGGCCTCGACCCGGTCGAGCGCCTCGGACATCGACGTGAGGCCGCCGATGCCGAACGAGTTGGGCTTGGTGTGGTCGTGGCCGTTGTCGAGCGTGAGCACGGCGGCCCGGCCACCGCCGCCCGGCAGGTCGACGACGCGCACGAGGGACCGGGTGACGATCTCCTCCGGCAGCGCCGCTGCGGTGGTCACGGTGCTCATGCGTCCTCGCCCTCGTGGTGCGGGTTCTCCCAGATGACGGTGCCGCCCATGCCCAGGCCGATGCACATCGTCGTGAGCCCGTAGCGCACCTCGGGGTGGGCCTCGAACGACCGCGCGAGGTTGGCCATGAGCCGGATGCCCGACGACGCCAAGGGATGGCCGACGGCGATCGCGCCGCCGAACGGGTTGACCCGAGGGTCGTCGTCGGCGAGGCCGAAGTGGTCGAGGAAGGCCAGCACCTGCACGGCGAAGGCCTCGTTGACCTCGAACAGCCCGATGTCCTCGATCGACAGCCCGGCGCGGGCCAGGGCCTTCTCGGTGGAGGGCACCGGGCCGATGCCCATGACCTCGGGGGCGACCCCGGCGAAGGCGAAGGACACCAGGCGCGCCTTGCGGGCCAGGCCCAGCTCGGCCGCGACGTCCTCGGCGACGAGCAGCGCGGCGGTCGCGCCGTCGTTGAGCCCGGCGGAGTTGCCCGCCGTCACCCGCCCGTGGGCGCGGAACGGCGTGCGCAGGGCCGCGAGCCCCTCGAGCGTGGTCTCCGGGCGGGGCGGCTCGTCGACGGTGGCCACGCCCCAGCCGCTCTCGGCGCTGCGGACCGCCACGGGCACGAGGTCCTGCTGGATGACGCCGTCGGCGTAGGCCTTGGCGGTGCGCTCCTGGCTGCGCAGGGCGAACTCGTCGGCGCGCGCCCGGGTGAGGTGCGGGAAGCGGTCGTGCAGGTTCTCGGCGGTGCGCCCCATGACGAGGGCCTCGGTGTCGACCAGCCGCTCGGAGACGAAGCGCGGGTTGGGGTCGACGCCCTCGCCCATGGGGTGGCGGCCCATGTGCTCGACGCCGCCCGCGACGACGACGTCGTAGGCGCCGACGCCGATGCCGCTCGCGAGGTTGGTGACGGCGGTCATCGCGCCGGCGCACATCCGGTCGACCGACTGGCCGGGCACCGAGCGGGGGAAGCCGGCGAGGATCCCCGCGGTGCGGCCCAGGGTGAGCCCCTGGTCACCGATCTGCGTGGTCGCGGCCACCGCGACGTCGTCGATGCGCTCGGCCGGCAGCGCGGGGTTGCGGCGCAGCAGCTCGCGGAAGGCGGCCACCACGAGGTCGTCGGCGCGGGTCTCGGCGTACATGCCGTTCGCGCCGGCCTTGCCGAACGGCGTGCGGACGGCGTCGACCAGCACGACGTCGCGCACGGCACGGGATGCAGTCACGGGAACTCCCAGCAGGAGGCGGACCGACGGGTGTTACCGGTCGGTAATGACCGATGCTACCCGCCGGTAACCGGGCCCGCGACGCCGGGTCGGGGGCCGGCGTGGCGCCCCGCCTGCCCGCCGGCGCCGGTCGGGCGCCGCCGGGCAGGCCCAGGGGAGAGCCGGGCGGGTCAGGACCCGCCGGAGGCCACGACCGGGCCGCCCCCGCCGCCCTGCACGGACGGGGCGGGCGGCTGCCAGGGCTGCACCTGGCTGGAGGACGAGCTCGAGCTCGAGCTCGAGGAGGTGCCCGACCCGGTCCAGTCCGGGCCGAGGATGAGCACGACGTAGCCGTTGGTGTCGGCGGTGGCGACGGGGCCCACGCCGGTCGCGTCGGCCAGCGTGCGGGCGCCGGCGATGTCGTGGGCCGACACCGCGATCAGCGTGCGCGCCACGCGCGGGGCGTTGCCGATCCCGACGACGGTGAAGCCCTGCTGGGTGAGCCGCTGGGCCTCGGCCGCCGCGGCCCCCTGGATGCCGCTGCCGTTGAGCACCTGCACCTGCACGGCTGCGCGGCTCGCGCGGGAGGAGCCGCTCGAGCTCGTCGAGGAGCCGTTCGAGGAGGTGCCGGACGAGGCGGTGCCGGAGCCGGTCGTGGTGCGCGCCTGGACCGGCTGCGCGGTGGTGGACCGCGTGGTGGTCGTGCTCGCGGCGGCGGTGGTGCTGGCCGTCACCCCGAGGCCGGCGGCGAGCCCGACGGCGCCCACGGTGCCCACGACGGCCGTGCCGGCGGTGAGCCGGGAGACCCGGCCGAGCAGGGCGTCGCGGTGGTTCGGCGTCCACGGGCGGTGCTGCACGAGGCCTCCTGGCGGTCGGGCGCGGGGGTGCGCCGTCGTGGGTCCGATGCTGTCGGGTGGGCCTGAGGTCGCCCTATGGCACGGATGGGAACCGGCTGAGAGACCGGGTGCGGGCGCGTGCAGGGGCTGGGTGGCCGTCAGGAGGGCGCCGCGGCCAGGTGTCGGCCGGCCTCGCGGCGCGAGAGCGGGCTGAGCGCCTGGCCCTGCTCGGCCAGGTAGGCGCGCACCCAGTCCGGGTCGCGGTGGGCGAGGTCGCGCAGCGCCCAGCCGATCGCCTTGCGCACGAAGAACTCCCCGCCGTACGCCGATCCCGGCAGGTTCGCGGCGATCACCTCGCGGAGCAGGTCGCGGTCGGTGCCGGCACCCGAGCCCAGCTGGCCCAGGATCGCGGCCCGGCGCAGCCACAGGTCGTCGGCCACCGACCAGCGGCGCAGGACCGGCGCGAGGGCGTCGGGGTCCGCGCGGTGCAGCGGGGCCACGTGGTGGGAGGCGACGTCGTCGACGAGGTCCCACCAGGCCCCGGTGACCGCGAGGTGCTCGAGCAGCGGCACCAGGCCGGAGTCGTGCCACCCCCGCGCCGGGCGCGCGGACAGGAGGGCGAGGGCGGCGTAGCGCTCCTCGCGTGCGGCCGCGTCGTCCCACAGCGCGCGGACGGAGTCCTCCCACGTGGCGCGGTCCCGCGGCGGGTGGGCCGCCCACACCGGGCGCAGCGCCGCGGTGAACGCCGGCCGGGGCACGCCCAGGAACGGCATCGTGGACTTCATGTAGTCCTGCATGGCCGGGGCGCGCTGCGGGTCGGCCGCGGCGCGCAGGGCCGCGCGCACGGCGTCGAGCAGGCGGGCGTCCGGGGCCACCGGGTGCTCGGGCGGCTCAGGCGCGGGAGGGCTCGGGCTGCTCGGCGACCTCGGCCGGCACCGGGTGGTGCGGCCGGAAGTAGAACGCGAGCGTGACCACGAGGTAGACCGCCCACACGGTGAGCTGGAGCCAGGTGGTGACCGGGTCGAAGTGGAAGAAGCCGCCGAGCAGCGTGCCCACGGGGCCGTTCTCGTCGATGGTGCCGCTCACGTCGAAGGCGATGTTCTCGCCGCCGGGCAGCCAGCCGGCCTCCTGCAGGTCGCGGACGCCGTAGGCGAGCACGCCGGCGGCGACCACCACGAGCAGGGCCCCGGTCCAGGTGAAGAAGGTGGCCAGGTTGAGCCGCACGGCGCCGCGGTAGACGGCCCAGCCGATGCCGACCGCCGTGAGGATGCCCAGCAGCGCCCCGAGGAGGGCCGAGGCCGCGGCGGTGGAGCCCACCGTGGCCGCCCACAGGAACAGCGCGGTCTCCAGGCCCTCGCGGAGCACCGCGACGAGCGCGACCATGCCGAGCGCGATCCCGCCGCCGGCCAGCGCGCGGTCGAGGCGGCCGTGCAGCTCGCCGCGCAGCTCGCGCGCGGTGCGCCGCATCCAGAAGACCATCCAGGTGACCAGCGCGACGGCCACGACGGACAGCGTGCCCGCGAAGGCGTGCTCGGCCTCCTCGGTCAGCGTGTGCGAGGTGAGCGTGAGCGCCCCGGCGAAGGCCAGCGAGAGCCCGACGGCCACTCCGGTGCCGGCCCAGACCATCCCCAGGCGCTGGCGGTGGCCCGCCTTGACGACGTAGGCCACGAGGATGCCGACGACGAGGGCCGCCTCAAGGCCCTCACGCAGACCGATCAGATAGTTCGCGAGCATCGGCGTTCCTGTCCTCCATGTAGGTAAGGCTCACCTAAGCATGTCGGGGTCGCCCGTCTCAAGTCGAGCGGTGTCCGGCTGTCGGGACCGCCGTCGGCGACGCCGGGTGCGTCCCTCGGCGGGCTCCGCGGGCGCCGCGCCGGGCTCCACGAGGGGCGCCGCGCTGGGCGCCGAGCCGGACGCCGCGCCCGACGATGACCGCGGCTCCGCAACCGGCCGCCGGCGTCGCGGGCCCGCGACCGTGCCCGCAGCGGTGCCGGCCTGCCCGGACGCCGCGGGAGCCGAGCGCGGTGCCGGCTCGTCGGACGACGCGGGAGCGGGGTGCCGGGCCGCGTCGGCCGCGGCGTCGGCGGCGGCGTCGGCCGCCGTGCGGTGCAGCGCGGGCACGAGCAGCGGCGCGACCTGAGCGACCTGCCAGGGGCGCGCCCCGCCGCCGGTGAGGGCGGCGGCCACGGCGTCCTCGGTGAGGGCGGCGGGCGGCTCCCACGCGAGCCGGCGCACGAGGTCGGGGGTCACGAGGTTCTCGGCCGGCATCCGGAGCCGGTCGGCCGCCTGCCCCACCGCGGTGCGGGCGGCGGCGAGGCGGGCGGCGGCGTCGGGGTCCTTGTCCGCCCACGACCGCGGCGGGGGCGGGCCGTCGGCCGGCAGGGAGGTGACCGGCAGGTCCGCGTCGTCGAGGGCGAGGGCGTCGTCGAGCGCGGCCTGCCACTCGCGCAGGTGGCGCCGGGCGCCGCGGCCGCCGAAGGCCGGCACCGCGGAGAGCCCGTCCGGGCCCAGGGAGGGGGCGGCAGTCGCCGCGGCGACGATCGCGGAGTCCGGCAGCACCCGGCTCGGCGAGGTGTCCCGGCGCCGGGCGATCTCGTCGCGGCGCAGCCACAGCGAGCGGATCACGGCGAGCTGGCGCGGCCGGCGCACCTTGTGCATGCCCGAGGTCCGGCGCCAGGGGTCGACCCGGGGCGCGGGCGCCGGGGCGTCGCGCACGGCGTCGAACTCCTCGTGCGCCCAGGCCAGCTTGCCCGCCTCACGCAGCTCTGCCTCGAGCGCGTCGCGCAGCTCGACGAGCAGCTCGACGTCGAGCGCCGCGTAGCGCAGCCAGGGCTCCGGCAGCGGGCGGGTGGACCAGTCGGCCGCGGAGTGCTCCTTGGCCAGGGAGTAGCCGAGCACCTCCTCGAGCAGGGCGGACAGGCCCACCTTGGGGTGGCCCAGCAGCCGGCCGGCGAGCTCGGTGTCGAACAGGCGCGCGGGCGCTAGCCCCACCTCGCGCAGGCAGGGGAGGTCCTGCGACGCCGCGTGCAGCACCCATTCGGTGCCCTCGAGCGCCTCGGCCAGGGCGGCGAGGTCCGGCACCGCGATGGGGTCCACGAGGTGCGTGCCCGAACCGGCCCGGCGCAGCTGCACGAGGTAGGCGCGCTGGCCGTAGCGGTAGCCGCTGGCCCGCTCGGCGTCCACCGCCACGGGACCCGTGCCCGCGGCGAGGGCGGCCGCGGCCGCCTCGAGCGCCTCGGCCGTCTCGATCACGGGCGGGACGCCCTCGCGCGGGGCGAGCAGCGGGACGGCGGCCGGGCGCTCGGGTGCGGCCGGCGCCGGGTCGCCGGAGGTGTCGGCGCCAGCGGCGGCCGGGGGAGAGGACGCGTCGCCCGGCATCGGCACGGGCGCGGCGTCGGTCACCCGTTCAGGATAGGGACCGCACGGTGCGCAGCCCCGCAGGGCGCTGCCCCGGCCCTGTCGGCAGGGGTGCGGGCGAGGTGGTGGTGAGGCGGAGGAGTCAGCGCACGAGGCCGGAGCGCATGGCGTGGGCGACCATCTCGGCGCGGTCGCCGGTGCCGACCTTCCGTGCGATGCGGGCCAGGTGGCTCTTGACCGTGAGCGCCGAGAGGCCGAGCGCGTCGCCGATCTCCTTGTTGGACCGGCCCTCCGACACGAGCTGGAGCACCTCCACCTCGCGGCCGGACAGCTCGTCGGGCGAACCGCCGCGGGGGCGGCTGCGCAGCAGGGCCGAGCCGGACGCCGGCACCGGCAGGTCGTCGGGGGTCACGATGTAGCAGCGCACGTGCGCGTTGAGCGCGGCACGGACGGCGTAGGGGTCGTCGCGCACCGTGAGCAGGACGACGCGGCGCCAGCCCACCTTCGCCAGCTCGGCCAGCAGGGGCAGCGCGGCCCCGTCCGGGAGTCCGCCCTCGATCACCACGAGGTCGCGGGGACCGTCGTACAAGGCACGCACGCGGGCCTCGGCGCCGCTGGCCGCCTCGACGACGTCGCGGGCGCCGAGCAGGCGCAGGCGACCCACGAGAGCGGCCCTGCGCGAGGGCGACGCGGCCACGACGAGCGCCGTGAACCGAGCCCTCGGCAGCGGGACGACCGCCGACGGGCGCTCGACAAGTGCCACCACGGCATTCCTCCTGCGTCCCACGTGCCGGACCTCGGGTCCTGTCCGGGCTTCCGTGTGCGTATCGGCCGGATCGCGCGTGGTCTTGACCTGACCGTCCGCGCCAGTTGGCGGTGCGCTCGCCCGGCGGTGGCCCGGTGGGGCCATCCGGGCTGGTCATCGCGGGCGGTGCGGCACGGGGCGGCGGTGCCGCGTCGTCGGGCCGATCGGGCGGGTCCGGGGTGTGCCCCGCCGCGCGGTGGCGCAGGGCCGCCGCGCGAGGCGGTAGGAGTCAGCGCCGGCGCGGGCGGGGCAGCGCCGCCACGCCGGCCGGCAGCGGCGGGAGCCCGGCCACCTGGGCCAGGACGTCGCCCCACGCGGCCAGGTGCGCGCCGATGTCGTCGGTGCTCGGGGTCCACGAGGCGCGGATCTCGACGTCGCCGGATGGCCCGCGGTCGGCGATCCCGCCGAAGGACTCCGACGCCGTGCGGGTCACCGTGCCGGACTCGGCGTGGAAGGCGGCGTCGCGGGACTCGAGGGCCTCGAGCAGCCACGACCAGCCCACCTGGGTGAGCAGGGGGTCCTGGGCGATCTCGAGCTCGACCGCACCCTTGACGAACGAGACGATCCGGAAGTCGCCCTCCCAGGGCTCCTGGCCCACGGGGTCGTGCAGCAGCACGAAGCGGCCGGTGGCGGCCTCCTCGTCGTCCACCACGACCTCCGCCTGGAGGGCGAGGGCGTACGGCGAGAGCCGCAGCGGGGCGGGGGTCTCCTCGACGACGATCTCCGGCCTGAGCGTGACCGCCCGGATGCCCGCGAGGGCGTCCGCGAACGCCCTCGGCACCGCGCCCGCGCCGGTGTCGGCGCCCGGGTCGCGTCGACGACTGGTCACCCGCCGAGAGTAGGTCGCGAGAGGCGCCGGAGCCGGCAGGGCGCGCCCGGGGGCGGGCGATTCGACGGCCGCGGGGCCGGGTGCGAGCATCCTCGTGTGACGAGCAGCCCGGCCCCCACGACCACGCCCGCGGCCCTGCCGGCGGGCCACCCGCTGGTGGACGGCCGCACGGTCGACGCGCCGCTGGTGCGCGCCGCCCGCCGCCAGGACGTGCCGCACACGCCCGTGTGGTTCATGCGGCAGGCGGGTCGCTCGCTGCCGGAGTACCGCGCCCTGCGGGCCGGCGTCCCGATGCTCGAGTCGTGCTTCACGACCGACCTCGTCGTGGAGATCACGCTCCAGCCCGTGCGGCGCCACGGCGTGGACGCGGCGATCTTCTTCAGCGACATCGTCGTCCCGCTCAAGGCCATCGGGGTCGACCTCGACATCGTCGCCGGCGTGGGCCCGGTGGTGGCCGAGCCGTTCCGCACCCGCGCGGACCTCGACCGGCTGCGGGCGCTCGAGCCCGACGACGTCGCTCCCGTGCTGGCCGCCGTCGCGGCCCTGGCCGGCGAGCTGGGGTCCACCCCGCTCATCGGGTTCGCCGGGGCGCCCTTCACCCTGGCGTCCTACCTGGTCGAGGGCGGCCCGAGCCGCGACCACGCCCGCACCAAGGCGCTCATGTACGGCGAGCCGCAGCTGTGGCACGCCCTGCTGGAGCGGCTCTCGGCGATCGCGGGCGAGTTCCTGCGCCAGCAGGTGCTCGCGGGCGCCAGCGCCGTGCAGCTGTTCGACTCCTGGGTGGGCGCCCTGCCCGCGCGCGACTACCGCGAGTACGTGCTGCCGCACTCCCGCCGTGCGCTCGAGGCCGTGGGCGCCCTGGGCGCGCCGCGGTTCCACTTCGGCGTGGGCACCGGCGAGCTGCTGGCCGACATGCGCGACGCCGGCACCGAGGTGGTCGGCGTCGACTTCCGCGTGCCCCTCGACGAGGCGGCCCGACGGGTGGGCCCGGACCACGCCCTGCAGGGCAACCTCGACCCCGCGGCGCTGTTCGCCGGCCCGGAGGCGGTGGAGGCGCGCGTGCGCCGCACGCTCGCGGACGCCGAGGGCCTGTCCGGGCACGTGTTCAACCTCGGGCACGGCGTGCTGCCCGAGACCGACCCCGACGTGCTGACGCGGGTGGTCGAGCTCGTGCACGAGCTGACCGCCCGGTGAGGGGGCGGGCGGGCCGGGGGCACCGGCACGCGACCGCGGCGGGCGGTGGCAGGGTGGTGCCGTGAGCGACGCCGACCGCACCCGCCGCCCGCACGTCGTGGTGGTGGGCGCCGGCATCTCCGGCCTGGCCGCCGCGTGGCGCCTCGGCCGGCTGCGCCACGACGTCGAGATCACCGTGCTCGAGGCCGCCGACCGCGTGGGCGGCAAGCTGCTGGTGTCCTCGCTCGACGGCGTCGACGTCGACGAGGGCGCCGAGTCGATGCTCGCCACCCGCCCCGAGGCCGTGGCCCTGGCCCGCGAGGTGGGCCTCGGTGCCGACCTCGTGCACCCGGCCGTGGCCGCGCCCAGCCTGGTGGTCGGGGGCGACCTGCTCGCGCTGCCGCCCGGCCTCGTGATGGGCGTCCCGACCGACCTCGCCCGCCTGGCGCGCAGCGGCGTGCTCTCCTCCGCCGCCCTCGCGCGGCTCCCGCTCGACCACGTGCTGCCGCAGACGCCCACCGGCGAGGACATCTCGCTCGGCGAGTTCGTCGGCCGCCGCCTCGGTCCGGAGGTGGTGGACCGCCTGGTCTCGCCGCTGCTGCTCGGCGTCTACGCCGACCGTGCCGTCAACGTCTCCATGCGCGCCGCCGTCCCGCGGCTGTTCGACGCCGTCCAGCACGAGCGCTCGCTGCTGGCCGCGGCCCGGTCGGTGCGCGGCCCGGTGCGCGAGGACGCCGAGCCGCGGCCGGTGTTCGCGGGGATCCGCGGCGGCGTCGGGCGGCTGCCGGTCGCCCTCGCCGAACGGCTGCGCGAGGCCGGCGTGCGGATCGAGACCGGCGCCACCGTGCGCCACCTGCGCCGCGCCGAGCGCGGCTGGGAGCTCGTCGTGGGGGCCACCGTCGCGGAGCGCGTCGTCACCGCCGACGCCGTGGTGCTCGCCGTGCCGGCACCCGCGGCGCACAAGCTGGTGCGCGGCCTGTCCGTGCAGGCCGAGACCGAGCTCGGCGAGATCGAGACCACGTCCGTGGCCGTGGTGACCCTGCTCTACTCCGTCGACGACCTGCCCGGCGGCGACGTGCCGGAGGGCAGCGGCTACCTCGTGCCGCCGTCGGAGGGCCGCGTGGTGAAGGCGGCGACGTTCGCCTCGCACAAGTGGGGCTGGCTGGGCGAGGAGTGCGCCGAGCGGCGCGTGGTCGCCGTGCGCTGCTCGCTCGGGCACGCCGACGACGTCGAGGTGCTCCAGCGCGACGACGAGTCGCTCGCCCGGGTCGCCGCCGACGACCTCGGCTTCGTGCTCCGCCTCGGACGCGCGCGCCCGGTCGCGTGGCGGGTGAGCCGCTGGGGCGGCGGGCTGCCGCGCTACTCGGTCGGCCACGTCGACCGCGCGGCGCGCATCACGCTCGCGCTCGAGCACCTGCCCGGGCTCACCGCCGTCGGGGCGGCCTTCGACGGAGTGGGCATCCCGGCCTGCATCGCGCGGGCCGACCATGCCGCCACCCTGATTTCCCAGCGGCTGTCGTCGGACGGAGAATGGCGCCATGGCTGAGCCGACCCCCACCCCCGGCCCCACCGGAAAGCGTCCGCAGCAGGGCAAGGCCGCCCGCGACATCAACGACGCGATCCGCTACACCTCCTGGTCGGTCTTCCGCGCCGTGCGTCCGCTCGGCGAGGGCGACCGCAGCGCCGTCGCGCGCGAGGTCGACGAGCTGGTCGAGCAGCTCGCGGCGAAGGACGTCGTGGTGCGCGGCTGGTACGACGTCTCCGCCTTGCGGGCCGACGCCGACATCGTGCTGTGGATGCACGCGGCGAGCAGCGACGACCTCCAGGACGCCTACCACCGCGTCCGCCGTACGCGGCTCGGCGGCGTCCTCGAGCCGGTGTGGTCGCAGATGGCGCTGCACCGTCCCGCGGAGTTCAACAAGTCGCACGTCCCCGCCTTCCTCGCGGAGGAGGAGGCGCGCGCCTACGTGTGCATCTATCCCTTCGTGCGGTCCTACGAGTGGTACCTGCTGCCCGACGACGAGCGCCGCGAGCTGCTCGTGGAGCACGGGCAGATGGGCCGCGACTACCCCGACGTGCGCGCGAACACCGTCGCGGCGTTCGCGCTCGGCGACTACGAGTGGATCCTCGCGTTCGAGGCCGACGAGCTGTACCGCATCGTCGACCTCATGCGTCACCTGCGCGGCTCGCGCGCCCGGCTGCACGTGCGCGAGGAGGTCCCCTTCTACACGGGCCGCCGCCGTCCGGTCGCCGACCTCGTCGCCGACCTCCCCTGACCCGCCTCGTCGTTACTGCCCGAACGCGCGGAGTTCGCGCCGGTTTCCGGTCGTCCGGGCAGTAACGACGGAGCGGGGCGGATCGTACCGGCCCGGTAAACCGGGGCGGCGCAGAGCGTCAGCGGCGGCAGACTGCGGTCATGACCGGTCCGGTGGCCCCGCGGGCCGCGGGCGCACGGGTCGACCTCGACGCCGCGCCGCAGCAGCTGCTCGCCTGGCTCGAGTCGCGGCTCGGCGGGCGCGTGGTGTCCGCCGTGACGCAGACCGGCGGGATGTCGCCCGGCCCCGCCGCGCGGATCACCCTCGAGGACGGCGCCCGGTTCTTCGTGAAGGCCGTGGGCAGCTCGCTCAACCCCGTCACCCCGCGGCTGTTCCGCCGCGAGCGGGCCATCCTCGAGCAGCTGCCGCGGGTGGACTACCGCCCGGCCCTGGTGGCGGCGTACGACGACGGCGACTGGGTGGCGCTCGTACTCGACGACGTCGAGGGCACCCACCCCGACCTCGACGACCCCGACGTGCTGGCGGCCGCGCGCGAGACCGTGCGCCGGCAGACCCGCGAGCTGACGCCGGACCCGCTCGTGACCGACGGCCCGGACATGGTGCGCACCGCGAGCCGCTGGGCGCGGGCGATCCACGGGTCGTCCGACGACGAGCGCGCGGTGCTCCCGCCGTGGTGGCACGAGCGCTCCGCCGAGCTGCTCGAGCGGGTCGACCGGCTCGCCCACGAGGTGGCGACCGAGTCGCACTGCCACATGGACGTCCGCGACGACAACCTGCTGGCCCGGCCGGACGGCACCGTGGTGGTGCTCGACTGGGGGATGGCCCGGCCGGGGCCGTCGTGGCTGGACGAGGTGTTCCTCGACCTGCACGCCGTGCACCGTGCGGAGTTCGACGAGCGGGTCCGCGCGATCCCGTCGTACGGCGCCGCGCTCACCGCCGACGAGCGCGACCGCGCGGTGACCGACCTCGTGCTCACGCTGGGCACCCAGCTCGCCATCCTCGGCCAGGGCGACTCGCACGGCCTGCCGCACCTGTCGGCGTTCCGCCGTGCCGAGTCGCTGCGCCTGCTCACCGGTGCCGCGCGGCGCCTCGGTGTCGGGTGACGTCGGGCGGCGTCAGTCCTCGGGCTCGAGGACGAGGCTCACGGAGTTGATGCAGTAGCGCAGGTCGGTCGGCGTCCCGTAGCCCTCGCCGGAGAACACGTGCCCGAGGTGGCTGCCGCACGAGGCGCAGCGCACCTCGACCCGGCGCATCCCCAGGCTGCGGTCCTCGATCTCGATGATGGAGTCACCGGCCAGGGCGGAGAAGAACGACGGCCAGCCGCAGTGCGAGTCGAACTTGGTGTCGCTGGAGAACAGGTGCGCGCCGCACGCGCGGCACGAGTAGGTGCCGCGGGTGTGCGTGTCGGTGTACTCGCCGGTGAACGCCCGCTCCGTGCCGGCCTCGCGCAGCACGTGGTACTCAGCCGGCGAGAGCTGCGAGCGCCACTCGTCCTCGGACTTCACGGTCACGAACGGCGTGCCGTCCGGCCGGGTGACGGGCATCGTCCCTGAGCGCATCATGCGGCGAAGGTACGACGCGCCCCGCCCGGCGACCACCGGGGACCGCTGACGGTCCGCTTACGGCGGAGCCGCCGGCGGACCTCGTCTCGACGGCGTTGTCCGGGGTGGCGGGACGGGTCGCCTGGCGCTCCGGGCGGTCAGGCTTGATCCCTGCGCACCAGGCGACCCGTCCCGCGTGGGGTGCGTGACGTCCTACGCGGGGTCCGGGTGGCGTGCTGGTGGGCGGGGCGGGGCGCCTGCCGCTCCGGGCGGTCAGGCTTGATCCCTGCGCGCCAGGCGACCCGTCCCGCGTGGGGTGCGTCAGATCCTGCTCGGGGTCCTTGTGGCCTGAGGCGGCTGGTGGGCGGGGCGGGTCGCCTGCCGCTCCGGGCGGTCAGGCTTGATCCCTGCGCGCCAGGCGACCCGCCCCGCCTCCCGCGGTGCGTTCTGCCGGGTTGGGTGGCGGAACAGGCCGGCCCGGGTGAGCTAGGGGGTCGACTCGGAGGCGATGGTGCGGGCGGCGAGGAGGCCGCCGAACACCATGAGCCCGAGCCCGCTGACGACGTCGACGACGCGCAGCGCGGTCTCGTTCATGCGGCTGCCGAGGGCCGACATCGCGAGGGCCAGCAGCAGGTGCGAGAGCAGCGACCCGGCGGCGGTGCCCACCACGAACGCGGCGGCGTGCAGCGGGTCGCCGGCGATGTCGCCCACGGCCGCGCCGGAGAAGACGGCGGCCCACGTGAGGATGGTCAGCGGGTTGCTCGCGGTGGCGAGCAGGGCCGTGCGGTAGGCGGCCGCGGGGCGGACCACCTCGAGCGCGGTCTCGCCGCCGATGCGCACGCGGAAGGCGTCGTAGAGCGTGCGCAGACCCATCACCACGAGGACGGCGGCGCCCACGAGTCCCAGGCCGACGCGCAGCGGCTCGGCCTGGAGGACGACGGAGGCGCCGACGGCGCCGAGCACGGCGTAGCCGAGGTCGATCGTTGCTGCACCTGCGCCGATGGCCGCGCCCGGCCGGAAGCCGAAGCGCGCCGAAGTGCGGGCGCAGAGCAGGAAGATCGGGCCCACCTGGAGCGCGACCAGCATCCCGATGCCCAGGCCGGCGAGCAGCGCGCCGATCATCGGGGCCGCCGCGGGGACGGGAGCGGGAGGACGCCGCGTGTGGTCACGGCGGACATGGTGCCGGTCGTGTCGTCCCCGGCGCGACGGGGTTGCGCGTAGCGTCGTGGCATGGCGACCACGTTCGGGGAACCCGTGGAGCTCGCGGTCGGCGAGCACACGGTCCGGGTGAGCAACCCGGACAAGCCCTACTTCCCGGAGGTCGGCGTCACCAAGCTGGAGGTCGTCCAGCACTACGTCGCCGTGGGCGAGGGCATCCTGCGGGCGCTGCGGAACCGGCCGACGACGCTGGAGCGCTGGCCCGGCGGCGTCGTCGAGGGCGCGAAGATCTCCACGCGCGAGGGCTTCAAGGGCGACGCGTTCTACCAGAAGCGCGTGCCGCAGGGCGCCCCGCCGTACGTCGAGACCGCGCACATCACGTTCCCCTCGGGCCGCACCGCCGACGAGATCGCGCCCACCGAGATCGCGGTGATCGCGTGGGCCGCCCAGCTCGGCACCATCACCTTCCACCCGTGGCCGGTGCGCCGGACCGACGTCGACCGGCCCGATGAGCTTCGGCTCGACCTCGACCCCGGCCCGGGCACCGACTTCCGCGACGCGGTCGAGGTGGCGCACGAGCTGCGCGCGCTGCTCGACGAGCAGGGGATGGTCGGCTGGCCCAAGACGTCCGGCGGTCGCGGCGTGCACGTGTACGTGCGCATCGAGCCGCGCTGGGGCTTCACGGACGTGCGGCACGCCGCGATCGCGGTGGGCCGCGAGCTGGAGCGGCGCATGCCCGGCCGGGTGACCACCAAGTGGTGGAAGGAGGAGCGCCCGCACGGCACGGTGTTCCTCGACTACAACCAGAACGCGCGCGACCGCACGATCGCCTCGGCCTACTCGCTGCGCCCCAAGCCGCACGCCCCCGTGTCGACCCCGGTGCGGTGGGACGAGCTCGACGACGTCACGCCGTTCGACTTCACCGTGCGCACCGTGGGCCCGCGGTTCGCCGAGCTCGGCGACCTGCACGCCGGCATCGACGACGTCGCCGTGGACCTCGCGCCGTTCCTCGAGTGGTACGAGCGCGACGAGCGCGAGAGCGGCCTCGGCGACATGCCCTACCCGCCGGACTATCCCAAGATGGCCGGCGAGCCCAAGCGGGTGCAGCCCAGCCGCGCCCGCCCCGACACCTGAGGGGCGACGACCGGTCGACCGCGGGCTGTCGGGACAGGCATGATGCGCACGGCATCACGCGGCGAGTGGACGGGGGGGGAGCCATGAGCAAGGCGCGCTGGACTCCCGCGCTGTCGGTCGTCGCGGTGACCGGTTCGCCCTGACCACCGCGGATTCGCGAGCAGCGCAGGCTTGTCAGAGGGGGACGCATGGGCAGGTCGGCCGATGTCGAGGCGTGCTGGTCGGACCTGCGCCAGTGGCTGCGTGACCATGCGCCGAAGGCTCACGACGCGCTGCGCGCCGGCGTCGCTCCCGACGATCCACGGCTGCGGCGAGCAGCGGCGGACGGTGCCTGGCCCGAGGATCTGCGCTCGTGGTTCGCGCTTCAGGGCGGCGTCGGGCGTGACCATGGGGCTTGCCTGCTGCTGGGCGGTGCGCCGATGAGCCTCGACGAGAGCATCGCCGTGGTCCGCTTCGCCGGCTCGGGGACGGAGGAGACGGACCCGGGCGCCCTCGGTGTGGGGATGGACGATGTGCACGCCGGAGTGGACGGTCTGGCCGGTGAGCAGATCTCGTTCTTCAGCGCTGGCCTGCTGCCCGTGGCCGACGACTTCGCCGGATCACACGTCGTGGTGGACCTCAGGCCGGGTCCGCGGCGCGGCTGCGTCACGCTCTTCGAGATGGGCGTGGGCACGGCGTACCTCTGGGGCGTCTCCTGGGAGTCGATCGGCGGGTTCCTGAGCGCGTGCCGCGACGCCCTCGCCGAGGGCGCACCGCTGGCGGGCCTGGTGCCGGTCGTCGACGGTGGCGGGGTGCGCTGGAAGCCGTCACCGGGAGACGCGCCCACGCCTCTGCGTGAGTCGTCGCGCGACCGGGGTGCCCGATTCTGGGCCACGGTCGGAGCTGCGTGCGGCGAGCAGTGGTTGAGGTCGGACACCGAGGCCCTCGGCGTGGTAGACCACGGCCTCGCGATCCTCCTGTCCTTGGGGCCGAAGGACCTGATGGCAGCCACGTCGGACGAGCCGCCGGTCGTGGGAGATGTGACGTTCAACGTGCTGCTGGGGGCGTGCGTGCACCATGCGTGCGAGCGAGCCGGCATCACCCCGCCGCCGTGGGCCACCCACCCCTCGCGCCGGTTCGATCAGGAGGACCCGGCGACCATCCCGCCGATGCCGAGTCTCGCGGGGGCGCGGCCGGAGGTGTTCGGGCAGCACGGGCTGGCGTTCGCAGAGCCAGGGGAGCGGATCGCGGGCTGGCGCGGCGTCGCGGCTCTGGAGGACGGGACCAGCCGCTAGGGTCTGCGCATGGTCTTCACGCTGATCATCCTGTTCATCGTGCTCGTCGGCGTCCTCGGCGTGGTCGCCTGGCGGCTGATGAACGGCAAGAACCCCCGCGGCGGCCGCTGAGCCGGCTGCGCCACGCGCTCAGAGCAGGACGTCGCCGAGGGCGTAGCGCACGGGCCGCTCGAGCTGCTCGTAGGTGCACGACTCCGGCGTGCGGTCGGGGCGCCAGCGCTTGAACTGCGTGGTGTGGCGGAAGCGCGCGCCCTCCACGGTCACCCCTCCAGGGAGCACCCGGGTGCCCTCCATCGCGTCGTAGCCGACCTCGACCACGAGCTCGGGTCGCAGCGGGTTCCAGTCCAGCGTCTTGCCCGACGTCCAGCGTGAGACCGCGCCGGGCAGCCGCGCGCTCTCGTGGGCCATCGCGTCGCGCCACTCGCCCCAGGGGTGCGGGTCGTCCGGCCCGATCATGTACGGCGCGATCTCCTCGACCAGCTCCGCGCGGCGCTTCATGGGGAACGACGCCGATACGCCCACGGACTGAAGGCGGCCGTCGTCGTCGTAGAGGCCGAGCATGAGCGAGCCGACGATGTCCTGCCCCTCGGGGCCCTTCTGCTTGTGCGGGCGCCAGCCGGCGACCACGCAGTCGGCGGTGCGCGCGTGCTTCACCTTGAGCATCACCCGCTTGTCGGGCTGGTAGGCCGACGCCAGCGCCTTGCAGACGAGCCCATCGAGCCCGGCGCCCTCGAACACCTCGAACCAGCGGCGGCCCTCGTCGAGGTCGCCGCTCACGCGGGTGAGGTGCACCGGCGGGCGGGCCGACGCCAGCGCACCCTCCAGCGCGGCGCGGCGCTCCGAGAACGGGCGGCCCATGAGGTCGTCGTCGCCGAGCGCCAGCAGGTCGAAGGCGACGAACGACGCCGGGGTGGCCTCGGCCAGCATCCGCACGCGGCTGTCCGCGGGGTGGATCCGCTGCTGGAGCGCGCCGAAGTCGAGCCGCTCGCCGGTGCGCACGACGATCTCGCCGTCGACCACGCAGCGCTCGGGCAGCTCGGACCGCACGGCGTCGACCACCTCGGGGAAGTAGCGCGTGAGCGGCTTCTCGTTGCGGCTGCCGAGCACGACCTCGTCGCCGTCGCGGAACACGATGCACCGGAAGCCGTCCCACTTGGGCTCGTAGACGAGGCCGCCGGGCACGGAGTCCGGGGCGGGCACCTCGGGCACGGGCTTGGCCAGCATCGGCGAGACGGGGGGCATCACCGGGAGGTCCATGGCGCCTCATCCTGCCCGTGGCCGCCGACACGTGGTGCATCCTCGGCTCGATGACCCCCACGACGCGGACACCGGAGCGCGACGCCGTGCTCGCGCTGCTGGCCGGGCTCGTGCCGCTCACGGGCGCCGGCCGCTGCGTGCTCGTCGGCGTCGACGGCCCGGACGGGTCCGGCAAGACCGTCCTGTCGGGCGAGCTGGCCGGCGTCCTGACCGCCGCGGGGCGCCGGGTGCGCCAGGTGTCGATCGACGACTTCCACCATCCGCGGGCGATCCGTTACGCCCGCGGCCGGTCCTCGCCGGAGGGCTTCTACCGCGACTCGTTCGACCTGGACCGGTTCCGCCGCGACGTCCTCGACCCCCTCGGGCCGGACGGCGACCTGCGCATCAGCCCCCGGGCGCACGTGCTCGGCACCGACGAGGTGCTGCCGCGCGTGCCGGAGGCCGTGCCGCCGGGCACAGTCGTCGTGGTCGACGGCCTGTTCCTGCACCGGCCCGAGCTCGTCGCCGCCTGGGACCTCTCGGTGTGGCTGGACGTACCGCCGGAGGTGACCTTCCCCCGCATGGCCGCGCGCGACGGCACCGACCCCGACCCGGCTCACCCCTCGGCCCGCCGCTACGTGGAGGCGCAGGAGATCTACCGGGCCGACGCCGCGCCGCAGGCACGCGCGGACGTCGTGCTCGACAACACCGACCTCGCCCGGCCGCGCGTGCTCAGGACCGCGGCGCGGCCCGGTCAGGGACGCCGGTAGCGCAGGAACAGGCTGCCGGAGTCCTCCAGCACGTGCTCGAGCCGCAGCGGGCGCGGCGCGTCCGGCAGGGGCGAGCCGGCCAGGATCCGGTGCACCTCCGACCGGTCCGTGTAGCCGCCGCCGGCCAGCGCCGGCGACACGGTGAGCAGCAGCTCGTCGAGCAGGTCGCGGGCCGCCAGCTCTGCGAGAAGCGTGGGGCCGCCCTCCGCGTGCACGCGGCGCAGCCCCCGCTCGTGCAGCAGGGTGAGCGCCAGCCCGAGGTCGACGTCGTGCTCCCCGGCCACGAGCACGTCCGCCACCTCCGCCGTGCGCCGACGCGCCGCGGCGTCGGCCGAGGCGGAGGTGACGACGATCGTGCGCTCGGGCGCGTCGGTGAACAGCGCCGAGGCCAGGTCGAGGGCCAGCGACCGGGTGACCACCGCGACGACGGGGCTCGGGCGCTGGCCGGCGGCCGCACGCCGCTGGGCGAACGCGGGCTTGGGCCGGGCGGGGCCGTAGCCCTCCTGGCGGACCGTGCCGGCGCCGGCGAGCACGACGTCGGCGAGCCCGCGCAGCCGGCCGAACACGCGGCGGTCGGCCTCGCTGGAGATCCCCTCGGACAGGCCGTCGGGGGACCGGGCGGCGCCGTCCGCGGTGCTCACCATGTTGGCGCGCAGCCACGGTCCGTCCGGCCAGGCGTAGGCCTCGTCGATGTCGAGGTCGGTGAGGTCGTCGCGCGACCGGGGCAGCAGCATGCGCACCGGTCGATCGTGGCACGCCGGGTCGGCGCGCACTCCCCGAGGACGGGACGCGGGAGGGGTGGCGCCTACCCGCGTGGACGCGCCGTGGCCGAGAAGATCGCGACGATGATGGCGCCGATGAGCACCTGGAGCGCGAAGGTGAGCCAGAAGTTCCAGTTCTGCGCGCTGCCCACCGCCGCGCCGATGGCCGCGGCCACGATGCCGACCAGCATCGTGAGCAAGCAGCCGATCGGCTGGCTGTTCGGCACGACGATCCGCGCCACAGCCCCGATGATGAGACCGACCAGGATCGCCGAGAAGATGCCGCTGATTGCCATGGCGGCATCCTGTCGTACGGAGGTCGGCCATGGGCAAGGGTTCGGTGCTGGAGCCGCGCGCGGTCGCGGGGAGCGTGATGTTCACCTCGGGCGACCTGCTCGCCGACCGCGATCCGGACGACACCTCCACCGCCCCTGGGGAGCGGGAGGAGACCGAGGAGGCGACGACGGCCCTCCTCGAGGAGCTCACCGGCCAGCAGGAGCGGCTCTACGCCGAGGGCGTCGGCGGCGGCCGGCGCGCGCTGCTCCTCCTGCTCCAGGGGATGGACACGTCCGGCAAGGACGGCACGGTGCGGCGCGTGGTGGGCGCCATGAACCCCGCCGGCGTCCGCATCGCCTCGTTCAAGAAGCCGACGCCCGAGGAGCTCAAGCACGACTTCCTCTGGCGCATCGACAAGGCGCTGCCCCCTGCCGGCCACGTCGGCGTCTTCAACCGCTCGCAGTACGAGGACGTGCTCGTGGTGCGCGTGCACGACCTGGTGCCGGAGTCGGAGTGGAGCACGCGCTACGACCGGATCAACGAGTTCGAGCACCGGGTGGTCGACGGCGGCACGCACATCGTGAAGGTGATGCTGCACGTGTCGAAGGGCGAGCAGAAGCAGCGCCTGTCCGATCGCCTGGAGGACCCGAATAAGTACTGGAAGTACAGCCCCGGCGACCTGCAGGAGCGGGCGTTCTGGGACGACTACCAGGCGGCGTACCAGGACGCGCTCACCCGGTGCAGCACCGACGCCGCTCCCTGGTTCGTGGTGCCCGCCGACCACAAGTGGTACCGGGACTGGGTGGTGGCCAACCTGCTCGTGTCGTCCCTGCGCGACATGAACCCGGTGTTCCCGCCGGCGGACTTCGACGTCGCCGAGCAGCGGCGGCTGGTGGCCGCCGCCGACTGAGGCACCCTCAGCCCTGGTCTCCCGGGCGGGTCACGCGGACGGCGTCGCCGACGCTCACCGTGCCCCCGTGCACGACCCGGGTGTTGATGCCGCGCAGCCGCAGCGCGCGCCCGTCCGGCGTCGCGGTGAGGCGCAGGGCCTCGACACCGAAGCGCGCGGAGAACTGCTTGCAGCCCGTGTGCGGGGCGGCGGTCACCTCCAGCTGCGCCTCGCCGATCGTGAGCAGCGTTCCGGTGGGCAGGTTCTCCACCCCGAGGTCGAGGTCGACGAAGAGCTGGTCGCCGGCCAGCGCCCACCGCTCGCGGCTGCCGGCCACGAGCTGGGCCGCGCGCGCGTTCATCACGGTGACCTGGGCGTCCGGGTTGGGGCCGCCGTCGGCCGTGCGGCTGCTCCCGCGCTCGATCCACGTGTCGCCGATCAGGCCCAGCTCGAGGTCGAGCGTGCCGCTGTCGAGCTCGCGGCGCTCCAGCTCGGCCGGCCGGGCGACCAGGCCCAGCAGCACGCCCTCGTCGCGTGGGCTGCGTCGGACGTCGTCGAGCCCGGCGCGCAGGTCGTCGGGGCTGCGGTGGTGGGCCTCGTGGCCCTCGAGCGCGGCGGTGGTCATGGCAGGACCTTGTCAGACCTCTCGCGCGTCGCCCAGTGCGAATCGCTACCCGACGGCGACCGGCACCGTCTCCCAGCCGCGCAGCACGAACGTGGGACGCGGCCGGGCGCCGTCCGCGAGCTCGAGCCGGGGCATGCGCTCGGCGAGCACCGGCAGCGACTGCTGCATCTCCAGCCGGGCCAGCGGCGCGCCCAGGCAGAAGTGGATGCCCGCGCCGAAGGCGATGTGCGGGTTGGGGTCGCGGCCGACGTCGAAGGTGTCGGCGTCGGCGAACACCTCGGGGTCGCGGTTGGCCGAGCCGAGCATCGCGGCGATCTTCTGGCCCTCGCGCACCGTCACCCCGGCCACCTCCACGTCGGCGGTCGCGGTGCGCTCGAACAGCTGCGAGGGGGTGTCGTAGCGCAGCATCTCCTCGACCGCCGTGGGCGCCGCGCCCCAGGGGTCGGCCAGCACCCGCGCCCACTGGTCGCGCCGGGCGAGCAGCTGCACGATCCCGTTGCCGAAGCCGTTGACCGACGCCTCGTGCCCGGCGTTGAGCAGCAGCACCACGGTGGCGGCCAGCTCGCGCTCGGTGAGGCGCTCGCCCTCGGACTCCACCTGCGCCAGGTGCGTGACGAGGTCGTCGCGCGGCTCGCGGCGGCGGGCGTCGGCCAGCTCGTCGACGTACGCCGCGAACTCCCGGCAGGCCTGCTCGGCCCGGCGGTCGTCCTCGGGCGTGCGGTCGTACTCGTACATCTTCACGATCGCCTGCGACCACGGCCGCAGCAGCGCGACGTCGGACTCGGGGAAGCCGAGCAGGTCCGCGATCACCAGGACGGGAAGCGGCTCGGCGTAGTCGGCGATCACGTCGAAGGTGCCGGTGTCGCGGGCGCGCTCCTCGGCCGAGTCGAGCAGCGTCGTGCACATCTCGCGGATGCGGTCGCGGCGGCGCTCGATGTGCCCGCGGGCGAACGCCTTGGCCACGAGCGCCTTGAGCCGGGTGTGCTTGGGCGGCTCGTTCTCCAGCAGCGCGTCCTCGTGCAGCCAGTTGAACGTCTCCCAGACGTCCTCCGGCTCGCGCGGCCGGAAGATGCGGCCGAGCGCACGGGTGCGCAGCACGGCGTTGGCGTCGTCGTAGCGGAACGCGAGCCACATGCCGAGCGCGTCGTCCCACACGGCGCGGCCCTCGGCCCGCAGCCGCTCGAACGCGGGGTAGGGGTCGCGCACGGTCGCGGGATCGGTGAGGTCGAAGACGGGGTCGCCCATGGCGCGCCAGCCTAGGACGGCCGGCACCGGTCGCGGCGGAGGGCGTCGGGGCTCAGCTGGCCGGCACCGCGTCGCGCAGGTAGGCGACGGCGTCGGCGGCGCTCCAGCCGGCGGGCAGCCGGCGCAGCAGCTCTCGCGGCCCGGCCAGGTCGTCCCCCAGCGTCACCAGCGCCGGCTCGACCGTGCCGTAGCGTCGGGTCTGCCCGAGGCCCACGGTGGCCATCAGCGCGTTGCACAGACACACGCGCCCCTCGGACGCCGCGGGGTCGCCGCCCTTGCGGCGGAAGATCGCGCCGGGCTCGGCGGGGCAGCGGTAGTCCACCCGGCCGTCCGCGCGGACGAACGGCGTCCGCAGGTGGCCGAGGTCGCACACGGAGGTGCGGGCGGTGCGCAGAGCGGGGTCCGAGAGCGTGCCGTCGACGACGGCGACCTTGAACGGGAAGCCGGTGGGCGAGGCGTGCACGTCCGTGCGGGTCACCAGCGAGTCCGCGGCGATCCCCGCGAGCAGGCGGTCGCGCAGCGCGGGATCGAACCCGGAGTCGTGGCTGAGGGCGAACAGCGTGCCCACCTGCACCCCGGCGGCGCCCTGCTCGAGCGCCGAGCGCAGGGCCTCGGGCGAGCCGTACGACCCTGCGAGCCAGAAGGGGAGGCCGAGGGCCACCAGCTTGTCGACGGCGACGGCGTCGCGCGGGCCGTACACCGGCTGCCCGTCGTCGTCGAGCACGAGGGCCCCGCGCGGCGGCGCGTTGTGGCCGCCCGCGGTCGGCGCCTCCACCACGAACCCGTCCGGCCGGGTGGCCGCGTCGCGGGCCAGGTACTGGGCCAGCACGTGGTTGGCCACGATCGCCAGGAACAGCGGGCGCCGCAGCGGCGCGCCGTCGCCCGCGACGAGCGAGGAGGGGTCGATCGTCACGACGTGGGCGGTGCCCTCCGCCGCCTCGGCCACGTCGACCGGCAGCGAGGTGGTGCGGTGCTCGGCGAGGTCGTCGAGCAGGCGGGGGATGTGCGCGGGGATGCCGGCGCCCATGAGCACGACGTCGACGCCGGCGAGCATGGCGCCGTAGGCGGCCCACGGCGTCGTCATCTGGATCTTCTCGAGGTAGTTGACGCCGACCGGTCCGTGGTGGCCCTGCTTTGCCAGCCACACCTCGACGAAGTTGCCCGCCACGATGAGCCGCTGCGCGCGCAGCGACGGGGTGAGCGAGGGGCGCGGGGTCGGCAGGTAGGGCTCGCCGGGGCCCCGGCCCTGCGGCCGGTAGTAGTGCTCGACGACGGCCGCCGCCACGTCGCGGTCCGGGAACGCGTCGAGCGCGCGGCGCGCGTCCGGGTCGCCGTCCTGGAGCCGCCGGGCCAGAACGGCGTCGAGCGCCGTCCCGGACACGACGCCGAGCTCGCCGGCCGTGCTGACCGCGCGGGCGAGGCGCCACGACGAGACGGCGACGCCCATGCCGCCCTGGATGACGCGGGGGAGCGAGCTGCTGGGGGTCACGGGGCCCTCCTCGGCGACGTCGGAACCTTCAGTTACGTTACCGTAGGTTCCCATCGTGGACCGGGCTCGCGGCGGCGGCGTGCGTCACGCAGGGGAGGCTGTCCTTGGCCCGGCCGCCGGCGGTGCGGCTCCCATGCGCGGGAGCTCCGCCCCCTGCGGTAGAAACGACGAAACCCCCTGCGATGCAAGGGGTTTCGTTCGGTGGGCGATACAGGAATCGAACCTGTGACCTCTTCCGTGTCAAGGAAGCGCGCTAGCCCCTGCGCCAATCGCCCATGGTGCCGGTGGTACCCGAGGTGGAGACGGGATTTGAACCCGTGTACACGGCTTTGCAGGCCGTTGCCTCGCCTCTCGGCCACTCCACCGAGTGAGACCTCAGGGAGGTCTTCCGAGCGGACGACGGGACTCGAACCCGCGACCCTCACCTTGGCAAGGTGATGCTCTACCAACTGAGCCACGTCCGCGCTGCAGCCGGGCTCCCCCTGCTGCGGGACGAAACCATAACCCATCCGCGCAGGACACTCCAAAGCGGGACCGCGGTGCTGCCGCACCGGGATGATGCACCCGTGACCTGGACCGGGACCGCGTCGCGGGCCCTCACGACGGCGCCGCGAGCAGTGCCGGGGCGGGCGTGAGCGAGGCCTGGGCGTGGGCCGGCGGACGGCTGCTCACCGGGCTCGAGGCGGTGGAGCACGACCCCGCGGTGCTCGACGCCGGGGGAGCCTGGGCCGTGGTGCTGCCCTACGACTCGGCCCCCGTGCTGGCGCGGTTCGCCACGGTGCGGGAGGCGCCGCTGCCGGTCGGGCGATGGCGCGGGCCGGCGCCGTCGGCCTGGCGCACCTCGCTCACCCGCGAGCAGTACGTCGAGGCCGTGCGCACCGTCCGCGAGCGCATCGCGCGCGGCGAGGTCTACCAGGCGAACGTGTGCCGCGTGATGACGGCCGCGATGCCGGACCCGGGCGCGGCCGAGGTCGGCGGTCTCGCGACGCTGCTGGCCGCCGGCAACCCCGCGCCGTACGCAGCCGTGGTCCACCTGCCCGACCACGGAGTCTCGGTGGTGAGCGCCTCGCCGGAGCTGTTCCTGCGCCGGGACGGCGACGTCGTGGAGTCGGGTCCGATCAAGGGCACGGGCCGCACGCCCGCAGACCTGTCGGCGAAGGACGCCGCCGAGAACGTCATGATCGTTGACCTCGTGCGCAACGACCTCGGCGTCGTGTGCCGCACCGGCTCGGTCACGGTGCCGAGCCTGCTCGCCGTGGAGGAGCACCCCGGGCTCGTGCACCTGGTCTCCACCGTCCGCGGCGTCCTGCGGCCCGGCGCGGGCTGGCCCGAGCTGCTCGACGCCGCGTTCCCGCCCGGCTCTGTCACCGGCGCGCCCAAGTCGAGCGCGCTGCGGCTCATCGACGAGCTGGAGCCCGAGGGGCGCGGCCCCTACTGCGGCGCGGTCGGCGTCGTGGGGGCCGGCCGGCGCGCCGAGCTCGCGGTGGCGATCCGCACGTTCTGGCTGCGCGAGGGCGTGCTGCGCTTCGGCACCGGCGCCGGGATCACGTGGGGCAGCGATCCCGAGGCCGAGTGGCGCGAGACCGAGCTCAAGGCCGCGCGGCTGCTGGCCGTGGCATCCGGGTCGACGGTCGCCGGCGTGGCAGGCTGACGCCCCGTGACGAGGTATTGGGTGGGCGACCGGATGGTCGACGCCGGCGACGCCGTCGTCTCCGTGCTCGACCACGGCCTCACCGTCGGCGACGGCGTCTTCGAGACCGTGCTCGTGCGCGACGGCGCCCCGTTCGCCCTGACCCGGCACCTGGCCCGGCTGCGGCGGTCGCTGGACGGGCTGGGCATCGCCGGCCCCGCGGAGGATCGGCTGCGCGAGGCCGTCGACGCCGTCGTGTCCGGCTCCGGGGTGGCCACCGACTTCGCCCGGCTGCGGATCACGGTGACCTCGGGTGCCGGGCCGCTGGGCAGCGAGCGCGGCGACGGCGAGGCGACCCTGGTGGTCACCCTCGCGCCCGCGACGCCCTGGCCGCCCACCACCACGCTGGCGACGGTCCCGTGGGTGCGCAACGAGCGCTCGGCGGTCGCCGGGCTCAAGACGACGTCGTACGCCGAGAACGCGGTGGCGCTGGCCCGGGCGCGCTCGGCCGGCGCGTCCGAGGCCGTGCTCGCCGACACCCGGGGCCGGCTGTGCGAGTGCACCGGCAGCAACGTCTTCGTGGTGGTCGACGGCGAGGTGGTCACGCCGGCGCTCGACACCGGGTGCCTGGCCGGGGTCACCCGCGAGCTGGTGCTGGAGTGGGCGCAGCTCGTGGTGCCGGCCCGCGAGGGGCACCTGCCCTACGACGCCCTGCTCACCGCCGACGAGGTCTTCATCACCAGCTCGACCCGCGACGTGCACCCGGTCGTGCGGGTGGACGACCGCGAGCTCGCGGTGGGGCCGGTCACCACGCTGCTGGCCGACCTGTTCGAGCAGCGCCGCAAGGCCGACGTCGACCCCTGAGCCGGGCGCCCGTCGGGTGCCGGTGCGGTCAGCCGCGGGCCGCGCGGACGCGTGCCACGAGCAGGTCGAGCACCCCGTCGAGCGTGGCGTCGCCGTCGACGAGCAGGCCGTCGACGACGAAGGTGGGGGTCGTGGTGACGCCGAGCGCGCGGCCGTGGTCGTGGTCGGCCCGCACGGCCTCGGCGTGGCGGCCGTCGAAGAGCGCCTCCGCGACGGCGTCGGAGTCCAGCCCGAGGTGCTCGGCGAGCTCCACGTAGTCCGCGGGCCCGTCGATCGTGTCGAGCGCGGCGAGGGCGTGGACGGCGTACTCGTCGCCGCGCCCCTGGGCCGCCGCCTCCACCTGGCACTGCGCGGCCGCGACGGCCCACACGTGCTGCGGGAGGGGCAGGTGGCGCAGCCGCACCTCCACGGCGTCCCCGACGGCGTCGCGCAGGTCGTCGAGGATCTCGACGGAGTCCGCGCAGTCGGGACAGGCCAGGTCGCACCACCAGTCGAGGACGACGGCGCCGGACTCGGTGCGGCGGGGGGTGGGGGCGTCGACCGGGCGCGTCGTCGGGGTCACGACGCGAGTGTGCCAGCGGCCCGGATCACGGCTGCGGCGACGGGTCGTCCGAGAGCAGCGCCGCCAGCTCGGCGTCGAGGTCGAGGTGCTCGCCCTCGGTGCCGGCGGGCACGGCGGTGTAGGCGAGGTCGAGGAACTCCTCGACGGCGGCCACCTCCGCCTCCAGCAGGGCGCTGCCGGTGGGGCTCGACAGCGACAGGCAGATGACCTCGTGGCCGTCGACGACGGACGGCCAGACGGCGACGTCGCCGTCGCCGGACGGGGTCTCGACCCCCGCGCAGAGCAGGTCGCGGCCGAAGACCCAGGCGATGTCGCCGTCGGCGGTGTGGAACGTCGCAGTGACGGCGTAGGGGAGGTCCCGGGAGTACGACAGCGTCGCCGGCACGGCGACGGCGCGGTCGTCGCCGAGGACGAGGCGCAGCTGCATGCGGACGTTCACGGGTAGCACGGGGGTTCTCCTCTCGGACCACGCGTCGTGCGCGTCCGGACGGGATGTCCCCGTCGCGGCGTCTCGCGACGCCCGCTCACGCTGTGAGGTCACGCACAGGGAACGGACGGAACCGGCCGCGGGTTCCGGGACGTCCCAGCGGGTTCGGAGCACCCACGGCGCTTTGGTAGAGTCGCCGCCTGCACGGGCGATTGGCGCAGTGGTAGCGCGCTTCGTTCACACCGAAGAGGTCACTGGTTCGAACCCAGTATCGCCCACCGCGCACGAGGGCCCCCGGCAGTCGCCGGGGGCCCTCGTCGTCGTCCGGCGGCAGTGCCTGCCGGGCCGGACGGCGCCCCCGGTCCGGTCCTAGAGTCGCCGCGTGACGCGTGTCCGGGACTTCGAGGACGCCGACGCCGAGGCCGTGGCGGCCATCGCGGCGCAGTGCGACGAGACGGGGCCGGTCTCAGGCGGCGACGCGGGCTACCTCCGCCACGTCGCCGCCCGCGGTCGCGTGGTGGTGGCGGACGGCGAGACCGGCGTCCTGGGCTACGGGGGTGCGATCCGCAGGGACGGGACGAGCTTCCTCACGGACCTGTTCGTGGCACCCCCGGCGCGCGACCACGGCGTGGGCGGTCTGCTGCTGGCTGCGCTGTGGGACGGCTCGCGCGACCGCGCCACGTCGGCGTCGCAGGACCCCCGCGCCCTGGCGTCGTACGCGAGGTACGGGGCCGTCCCGCGGTGGCCGCTGCTGTACCTCGCCGTCCCTGGGACATCGGCCGAGGCGCCCCCGCCGCTGGAGCTGGGCGAGCACATGCCGGGGGAGGCGGGATGGCACCTGCGCGTCGAGGGGCTCGCCACCGCCCGGGTGCGGGACCCCGAGGGCGGGCCGGCCGTCACCGCCGCGGTGCGTCGCGACGGTGACTCCTGGGTCGTCGCCCGCGCCCTCACGCCGGACCCGAGCGCGCTCGTGCGCCTCGTGGCCGGCCTGCGTCCGCGGGTGGGGCCGTCCGGGGCGGTGCGGCTCTGCGTGCCGGGGCCGCACCCGGCCCTGCCGGACCTGCTCCGCGCCGGCGCGCGGGTGAGCGACGTCGACCTGTGGTGCGCCACCGCCGGTGCGTCCGATCTGGTGGACCCGACGCGCGAGCTCCCGTCGCCGGGGCTCTCCTGATGCAGGATCGGTGACGCGCCGGGACGTGCGCCGTCCCGTACCGTCGTCGCCGGAGGTCGCCCGATGCCCGAGCTGATGTCCCATCCTCGTCACCGTCGTGCGGTGGTCGTCGCGACCGCGCTGCTCGTCGCCGGCGGGTCGCTGCTCGCCCCCGCCCTGGCCGCCGTCCCGCCGGGGCCAGCCACGTCCGCGGTGGCCAGGGTGCGTCCCGCCGCGGCGGCGACCGCGACCGCCACGCCTGCGGCCACGAGTGTGCGGCTGCACGCGACCCGGGTGGCGAGCGGGCTGTCGAGCCCCGTGCTCGTCCGGTCCGCCGACGACGGCACGAGCCGGCTGTTCGTCGTCGAGCAGGCCGGCCGGATCCGCGTCGTGCAGGGCGGGCGGATCACCGGCACCTACCTCGACATCCGCTCGCTGGTCACCAGCGGGGGAGAGCGGGGCATGCTCGGCCTGGCCTTCGCGCCGGACTTCCGCACCTCGCACCGGCTGTTCGTCACCTACACCCGCAGCGACGGGGCGCTCGTGCTCGCGCGCTACTTCGTGCCCAGCGCCTCGGCGTCGCGGGTCAGTGCGAACACCCGCAAGACCCTGCTCGTCGTGAGCCACCCCGGCCGCGCCAACCACAACGGCGGCGACATCGCGTTCGGGCCGGACGGCTACCTCTACCTCGGGACCGGCGACGGCGGCGGGAGCGGCGACCCCGACCGCAACGCGCAGAACCTGCGCTCGCGTCTGGGCAAGATGCTGCGGATCGACGTCATGTGCAAGGGCCACCTCACGTGCGTGCCCCCCACGAACCCCTTCGCCACGTCGCGGGTCTACCAGCGGTTCATCTGGATGTCGGGACTGCGCAACCCGTGGCGCTGGTCGTTCGACACCAACGGCAACCAGGTGATCGGCGACGTCGGCCAGAACCGCTACGAGGAGATCGACGTCGTGGGCCGCAGCCGGGCGCGCGGGGCGAACCTGGGGTGGTCGTGCCGGGAGGCCGCCCACCCCTACCTCGCCTCGCACTGCACCGGCGCGTCGATGATCGGCCCGACCCTGGAGCTGTGCCACCCCGACAGCGTCCGTGGGTGCCCCTCCTCGCGCGCCGCGGAGGCGATCATCGGCGGCTACGTCTACCGCGGCCGCGCGAACCCCGCGGCCGTGGGCACCTACGTGTTCGGCGACTACGTCACCGGCCGGATCTGGCCGTTGCGCGGACGCACGCTGGGCTCGCCGACGTCGCTGCCCGGGGTCTCCGGGTTCGGCGTCGACGACAACCGCGAGATCTACGCCGTCACGCTGTCCGGCGGCCTCTACCGCATCACGTTCACCGTGGCGTGACCCGCCGGCCGGATTCCCGGCGGTGCGCGGACACCTGACGCCGGTACCCTCGTCGGGCCAGAGCCCGGCGCCTCGTACCCGCCGGGTCCCACGCGGTCGGCCCCTCGTCACGGCCGTGCCGCCGAGCACCAGGAGCCGACGTGCCGCAGATCACCGTCCGCCAGCCCGACGGGTCGCTCGAGGAGCGGGTGGTCGCCGACGGCACCACCGCCGCCGACCTGTTCCCCGACCGCTCGGTCGTGGTCGCCCGGGTGGGCGGAGAGCTCAGGGACCTGTCCTACGCCGTCCGAGACGGCGACGAGGTCGAGGCCGTGCCCGCCGACAGCGACGACGGCCGCTCGGTGGTGCGCCACTCCACCGCCCACGTGCTCGCGCAGGCCGTGCAGCAGCAGTTCCCCGAGGCGCGGCTCGGCATCGGCCCGCCGATCCGCGACGGCTTCTACTACGACTTCGACGTCGAGCGCCCGTTCACCCCCGACGACCTCGGCGCGCTCGAGAAGCGCATGCAGGACATCGTGAAGTCCAACCAGCGCTTCGCACGCCGGGTCGTCACCGACGAGGAGGCCCGCGCCGAGCTCGCCCACGAGCCCTACAAGCTCGAGCTCATCGGGCTCAAGGGCGGGTCGTCGGAGGAGCTGGGCGAGGCGACCGAGGTCGGCGGGGCCGAGCTCACCATCTACGACAACATCGACGCCAAGACCGGCGAGACCGCCTGGTCGGACCTGTGCCGCGGCCCGCACGTGCCGAGCACCCGCATGATCCCGGCGTTCAAGCTCATGCGCTCCGCTGCGGCCTACTGGCGGGGCAGCGAGAAGAACCCGATGCTCCAGCGCATCTACGGCACCGCGTGGGAGTCCCGCGACGCGCTCAAGGCGCACCTCGCCTTCCTCGAGGAGGCCGAGAAGCGCGACCACCGCCGCCTCGGCCAGGAGCTCGACCTGTTCAGCTTCCCCGAGGAGATCGGCTCGGGTCTGGCCGTGTTCCACCCGAAGGGCGGGATCGTCCGCCGCGAGATGGAGGCCTACTCGCGCAAGCGCCACGAGGAGGCCGGCTACGAGTTCGTCAACACCCCGCACCTGACCAAGGCGGGGCTGTTCGAGATCTCGGGGCACCTCGACTGGTACGCCGAGGGCATGTACCCGCCCATGGAGCTCGACGCCGAGTACTCCGAGGACGGCGAGCTCAAGCGCGCGCCGCAGAAGTACTACATGAAGCCGATGAACTGCCCCATGCACAACCTCATCTTCGACGCGCGGGGCAGGTCCTACCGCGAGCTGCCCTTGCGGCTGTTCGAGTTCGGCACCGTGTACCGCTACGAGAAGTCCGGCGTCATCCAGGGGCTCACCCGGGCGCGCGGCTTCACCCAGGACGACGCGCACATCTACTGCACCCCCGAGCAGATGCCCGGCGAGCTCGACTCGCTGCTCACCTTCGTGCTCGACCTGCTGCGCGACTACGGCCTCGACGACTTCTACCTCGAGCTCTCGACCAAGGACCCGGTGAAGTTCGTCGGCACCGACGAGGCGTGGGAGGAGGCGACCGAGACGCTGCGCCAGGCGGCGGAGCGGCAGAACCTCGAGCTGGTCATGGACCCGGGTGGCGCCGCGTTCTACGGCCCGAAGATCTCCGTGCAGGCGCGCGACGCGATCGGCCGCACCTGGCAGATGTCGACCATCCAGGTGGACTTCAACCTGCCTGAGCGCTTCGGCCTCGAGTACACCGCGGCGGACGGCAGCCACCAGCGCCCGGTGATGATCCACCGTGCCCTGTTCGGCTCGATCGAGCGGTTCTTCGCGGTGCTGCTCGAGCACTACGCCGGGGCGTTCCCCGTGTGGCTGGCGCCCGTGCAGGTCGTCGGGATCCCCATCACCGACGGGCACGTCGACTACCTGGAGGACGTCGCGGCCCAGCTCCGCAAGGCCGGTGTACGCGTGGAGGTCGACCGCAGCGACGACCGGATGCAGAAGAAGATCCGCAACGCGCAGAAGCAGAAGGTGCCCTACATGCTCATCGCCGGCGACGACGACGTCGCGGCCGGCGGGGTCTCCTTCCGCTACCGCGACGGCTCGCAGAAGAACGGCGTGCCGGTCGCCGACGCCGTGGCGGAGATCCTCGACGCCGTGGCGCGACGGGTGCAGGTGTGAGGCCGGAGATGGGCGGGGTGGAGGCGTGGGACCGGCTGTGGACCCCGCACCGCCTGGCCTACCTGCGCGGCGAGAACAAGCCGACGCACGAGGGTTCCGGTGAGGACTGCCCGTTCTGCGTGGCGCCATCGACCGACGGGGCCGAGTCGCTGGTGGTGGCGCGGGGCGAGCAGGTGTACGCCGTGCTGAACCTGTATCCCTACAACGCGGGCCACCTCATGGTGTGCCCCTACCGGCACGTGGCGGACTACACCGAGCTCGACGCCGGTGAGGTCGCCGAGCTCGGCGCCTTCACCCAGCGAGCGATGGCCACGCTGCGCGCGGTGTCCGGCGCGCAGGGGTTCAACATCGGGATGAACCAGGGCTCGATCGCCGGCGCCGGCATCGCCGGCCACCTGCACCAGCACGTGGTGCCCCGCTGGGGCGGCGACACCAACTTCATCACCGTGATCGGCGCGACCAAGACCATGCCGGAGCTGCTCGAAGGGACGCGCGACCTCCTCGTCGCCGCCTGGTGACGGGGCCGCACGTTACTGCCGGAAAGCGCGGAAACCGGCCGGTTCTCCGGTCATTCGGCCAGTTACGACGGGTGGGGCGGGTCGGGGCGGGTCGCCTGTCTCTCCGGGCGGTCAGGCTTGATCCCTGCGAGCCAGGCGACCCGCCCCGCGACCCCTGCGATCCGGCGGCCCGAGGGCTGCGCGTTACTGCCGGAAAGCGCGGAAACCGGCCGGTTCTCCGGTCATTCAGCCAGTGACGACGGGCGGGGTGGGG